>NZ_JBSFPS010000031.1:0-50514 GCF_053588315.1 Streptosporangium sp. NPDC003464
CAGGTGCCGGAGTGCGTGGTCGACGGCAAGCAGCTCGCCTGCGCACCTACGTGTCCGCGCTCCGGCAGGCCCTCGGGCCGGCCGACCGGACCGAGCCCCCGCTGCTGTGCACCGTGCCGGGCGGCTACCAGATGCGGCTCTCCCCGGCCGACCTCGACCTGCTGACCTTCGAGGAGCTCGCGGCGCAGGGACGCCAGGCGCTGACCGACGGGCGGCCGGGACTGGCGGCCGAGCGGTTGCGGCGGGCGCTCGGGCTCTGGCGCGGCCGGCCGTTCGAGGACGTCGCGCTGGACCCGGCACTGGACCAGGCGCTGGGCACCGAGCTGGTCCGGCTGGAGGAGCGCAGGCTCGCCGCGCAGGAGACCTGGATCGACTCCCAGCTCGCCCTCGGCCACCACGGCGACCTGCTCGCCGAGCTGGGGGCGCTGGTCGCCGAGGAGCCGCTGCGGGAGCGATTACAGGCCCAGTGGATGCTCGCCCTGTACCGTTCGGGCCGTCAGGCCGACGCGCTGCGCGCCTACCGGGAGCTGCGCCGGCAGCTCGTCCACGAGCTCGGCGTGGAGCCGAGCCCGCCGGTGCAGCGGCTGCACCGCCAGATCCTGGCCGGTCACGCCGGCCTGGCCCCGCCCGCGGACGCCCCCGCCGGCCCACCCGGAGCCCCGTCCGGTGCCTCGCCCGGCGGTCCGTCCGGTGTCGTGTCCGGCGGTCCGTCCGGGGCCGCCTCCGGTCCGTCCGGTGGTCTGTCCGGAGCCGCGTCCGGGGTCGCCTCCGGGGTCGCCTCCGGTGGCCCGGCCGGAGCGCCGGCGGTGCCCAGGCAGCTCCCCCGGGACATCGCCAGCTTCACCGGCCGGGCCGCGGAACTGGCCCACCTGCTGGCGCTCGCCCATCCGGCGGACCGCCCCGACGCGCCCGCGCCGGGTGCGGGGGCCCCGGCGTCCGGCCCCGGGGTGCCGGTGATCGGCGCCATCCGCGGCATGGCCGGGGTCGGCAAGACCACGCTCGCGGTGCACGCCGCGCACCTCCTGGCCGACCGCTTCACCGACGGGCAGCTCTTCGTCGACCTGCACGGCTTCACCCAGGGGGTGGCGCCGGTCGACCCGGCCGACGCGCTGGACCAGATGCTGCGCTCCCTGGGCGTGCCCGGTGAGCAGATCTCGCACGACCTCGACTCCCGGGCCGCCCTCTACCGGACCCGGCTGGCCGGCCGGCGCGTGCTCATCCTGCTGGACAACGCGCTCGGCGAGGCCCAGGTGCGGCCCCTGCTGCCCGGCACTCCCGGCTGCCTGACGCTGATCACCAGCCGCAGGCGCCTGGCCGGCCTCGACGACGTCCGGACGCTCTCCCTGGAGGTCCTCCCGCCCGGCGACGCGCTGACCCTGTTCACCCGCACCGCCGGTGAGCAGCGCCTGGCCGGCCAGCCGCCCGGGCTGCTCACCGAGATCGTCGAGCTGTGCGGCCGGCTGCCGCTGGCGATCCGCATCGCCGCCGCCCGGCTGCGCGTCAGGCCCGGCTGGACCCCGGCGGACCTGGCCGGCCGGCTCCGCGACCACCAGCACCGGCTCAGCGAGCTCGAAGTCGGCCAGCTCAGCATCACGGCGACCATGGACCTGTCCTACCACCACCTCAGCCCCGGCAGGCAGGGCATGTACCGGCTGCTCGGCCTGCACCCGGGGCCCGACATCGAGCGGCACGCGGCCGCGGCCCTGGCGGGCACCACCCCCCAGCACGCCGGCCATCTCCTCGACGACCTGGTCGACGCCCACCTGCTGCAGGAACCGGTCCCGGGCCGCTACCGCTTCCACGACCTGGTGCGCACGCACGCCACCGCCACCCTGGCCGACGAGGACGCCGACGCCGACCGGCGCACCGCGCTGATGCGCCTGTTCGACCACTACATCCGCACCGCTTCGGCCGCCGTGGACACGGCGCACACCTACGAGACCGACCACCCCGTCCGGGCCCGGGGACAGGACGCCCGCTCCGGGGCCCCCGGGGACCGGGCGCGCGCGTCGGAGTGGCTGGACGCCGAGCTGACCAACCTGCTCGCCACCGCCGCGTACGCGGCCCGGCACGGCTGGCCCGCCCACGCCCTGCACCTGTGGGCGTCCCTCCACCGCCACCTGCACACCCGTGCGCACTACACCCACGCCCGCACCCTGCACGGCAACGCCCTGCACGCCGCCCGCGTCCTCGCCGACCGCGACCGGGAGCTCGCCGCCCTGTGCGGCCTGGGCGACGTGCATCTCGCCCAGGGGCGGTTCGGGCGGGCCGCCGACTACTTCGAGCGGGCGTTGGAGATCGCCCGGGTGACCGGCAACCGGGACGGGGAGCTGGGCGCGCTGTGTGGTCTGGGGCACGTGCACCGGGCGCAGGGCTGGTTCGGGCGGGCCGCCGACTGCTTCGAGCGGGCGTTGGAGATCGCCCGGGTGACCGGCAACCGGGACGGGGAGCTGGGCGCGCTGTGTGGTCTGGGGCACGTGCACCGGGCGCAGGGCTGGTTCGGGCGGGCCGCCGACCACTTCGAGCAGGCACTGAAGATCGCCGACGTCACCGGCAGCCGCGACGGCGAGCTGCGCGCGCTGACCGGCCTCGGCATCACCCACCTCATGCGGGGCGAGCACCGGCCGGCCACCGACTGCTACCGCCGCGCCCTGCGGATCGCCCGCCGGATCGGCGACCGCAACGCCCAGTTCGAGGGCCTGTACGGCCTCGGCCGTGTCCACCAGGCCACCGGCCGCCCCGACCGGGCCTTCACCTACCACCGGACCGCTCTCGACATCGCCCACGACCTCGGCCACCCGGCGGGCCAGGTGCGCGCCCTGCACGGCCTGGCCCGCGCCCACCGTGACCTGGGCCGGCACGAGGAGGCCCGCGAGCTGTGGCGGCGTGCCCTGGACATCCTCACCGACCTGGGCGTCCCGGAGGTCGAGGAGATCAGCGCTGAGGAGATCTATGCCCATCTGCGTGATCCCGACCGCCGGTCATAGCGGCCTTCGACCCGTCTTGGAGGGTATTGCGACGACTATTGGGTTTAACCCCTGTTTTCCTGGCGGATACAGGCGCAGACTAAGCGGATGGAGGCGCGGCCGGCCGTAGACGACGCCGCTCTCGGGCGCGAGGCGTGGTCCGTGCTCGACGCGAACTGGACGGGGTCCGCCACCGTGCCCGCACCCGGGCTCTACCCCCACCAGTGGAACTGGGACTCCACCTTCGTCGCGATCGGCCTGGCCCGCTGGGACACCCGGCGGGCGGGGACCGAGCTGCTCAGCCTGCTGGCCGGGCAGTGGAGCACCGGCATGGTGCCGCACATCGTCTTCCACCCGTCCCACTCCGACGCCTACTTCCCCGGCCCCTCCGTCTGGCGCTCGCAGGACCATCCGGCCTCCCCCAACAAGGGGATCACCTCCGGGCTGACCCAGCCGCCGCTGCAGGCCCTGGCCCTGTGGTGGGTGTGGCGGCACGCGGCGGACCGCGCCGAGGCCGCCGCCCTCGTCCGCCGGCTGTATCCGATGCTGGTGGCCCAGCACGACTATCTCGCCACGACCAGGGACCTGGGCGGGGGAGGGCTGGCCGCGATCGTGCACCCGTGGGAGTCGGGGATGGACGACAGCCCCGTATGGGACGCCCCGCTGGGAGCGCTGCCCGCGGTCCGCTACGCCTACCGGGGCGAGGAGCTCCCCGACAGCCACCAGGACCGCTACATCTGGCTGGCCCTGCGTTACCGCGACTCCGGCTACGACGGCGCCTATCTGCGTGACGAACATCCGTTCGCGGTGGAGGACCCGATGTTCAACGGGATCTGGCTGGCCTCCTGCCAGGTGCTCGCCGAGCTGGCCCCGCTGGCGGGCGCCGACCCCGGGCCGCACCGGGAGGCGGCCGAGCGGATCCGTGCGGGGGTGCTGGAGCGGCTCTGGGCCGACGGGGTCTTCCGCGCCCGGGATCTGCGCAGCGGGCGGCTCAGCCCCGTCTGCACGGTCGGCGGTTTCGGGCCGATGCTCGATCCCGGCCTGTCCGCCGACCGGGTGGAGAAGCTGGTGGGCGTGCTGGAGTCGCCCCGGTTCATGGGCGCCGCGGGATACCCGGTGCCGAGCTGCGAGATCCGCGCGCCGCAGTTCGACCGGTCCTGCTACTGGCGGGGGCCCTCCTGGGTGAACACCAACTGGCTGCTCCGGCGCGCGCTGGCCGTACACGGCCTGACGGGGCCGGCGGGACTGCTCGGCGCGGGCACCCTGCGCCTGGTACGGCAGGCGGGCTTCCGCGAGTGCTTCGACCCCTTCGACGGCAGCGGCCGGGGCAGCCGGGACTTCTCCTGGTCGGCCGCGCTCACCCTCGATCTGCTCGCGGATAACGTGGACGCATGAAGCTCTTCAACCGCATGCCCGCCGAGGTCCGCGCGGCCGTCGCGCCGACCGACCGGGTGCTCACCTACGCCGAGGGGCCGGACGGCTACGTGATCGCCACCGACAAGGCGCTCTATCTGGGCGGGGTCAGGCTGCCGTGGTTCCAGGTGGACCGCGGCGTGTGGGACGAGGAGGGGCTGACGGTCGTCACCACGGCGGGAGGGTCGCACCGCGCGCTGCTGCCCGAGCCGGGACGGATCCCCGAGGCCGTGCGGGAGCGGGTGACCGCCTCCATCGTGGTGAACCAGTACGCCCCGCTGGACGCGCGCGGGGGAGTCCGGCTGGTGGCCAGGAGGACTGGGGACGACCAGATGATCTGGGAGTTCGTCTTCGACCCCGGCATGGACCCCACCGACCCCGGCCTGCGGGCCCTGGCCGAGCAGGCGCTCGAGGAGACGCGCCGCAGTTTCGGCGTCTGAGCGCGGGCGTAGGCCCGAGCCCGGACAGAGACCTTGGTCCGGGCAGAGATCTGAGCCCGCGCGGAGACCCGGGTCCGGACGGGCGTCCGGACGCGGGCAGGAGCCCGAGCCCGAGTCCGGGCCGGCGGTCTCGGCCCGGACGCGCGGAAGGCCCCCGCGGGGGCCTTCCGTCCGTCAGGGGTGTCCGTCATGGGTGTGGAGAGGTGGCCCTGTCATCCTCCGGCCAGCCGGTGCCCGTCTCGTCGTGTTTGTCGGCCTGCCAGCCGTTGTCCGAGTGCAGGAACGGCAGCCGGTTCTTGGCCGCATGGGTCACCTTCGTCTTGGCGGCGCCGGTGACCTTCGAGACCCGGGCGCCGACCAGGCCGGCGGTCTCCTGAACCCTCGGACTGTCGGACACCCGCAGGGCCATCCGCTTGATCTGCTCGTAACGCTCCCGCCCGGCGCGGCTCCCCAGGATGTAGCCCACAGCAAGACCCACCCCGAACATCATCCGGTAACGCATCTCCACCTCCACAGCCATGCTCCGCCGGACCCTACCCGCGGATCGCGGGTCGTTTCCGACCTACCCCGGTGTAGCGATGCGACACACACGCTCAGAGTGCGCTAATCTATTCCTGCGCCGCAAGGAGCGGGGAAAACTTCCCGGTCAGAGCGGCGCAAAGCGCGATCCCGTGTAGCTCAATCGGCAGAGCAGCCGGCTGTTAACCGGCAGGTTATAGGTTCGAGTCCTATCGCGGGAGCAACACACAGAAGGCCCCCGGAGCCCAGCTCCGGGGGCCTTCGGCGTGCTGTGGCCCGATTCGGGAGACAAATCCTCCCTGGCCGTAGAAGATGTCAGATACCGCGTCATGTATCGCTATGCTCGCCAGTCAGCGAGGACGGCGCGGTTGCCGCGGAACACAGCGATCGCAGTGGGGCAGGGCCGCTGCACACAGGGCACCGCGCCGCCCGGAACGGCCGTCCGTGCCCGTGAGCACGCATGGGTGGTTGTTCTGTGCTGATCTGGCGGAGGTCTCGGCGTCGTGCACCGGATCTGATGGGCGGTGTCCGGCGCGCGGCGGCCAAGTTCTTGAGGGCGAAGGAGCCTGTCCCGGTCGTGCAAGAGATCGATATCGCGGCGGCCGCGGACTTCCTGAGGTTGTTCCACGCCGAGAACCCCGAGGCGGGGCCGGTGGAGGCCCGCATGCGCGAAGTCCAGATCGAGATCTACCGGACGGGGAGCTACACGCACACCCCGGAGGAGCTCGCCTTCGGCGCCCGGGTGGCCTGGCGCAACAGCTCCAGGTGCATCGGCCGGCTGTACTGGCACTCGCTGCAGGTGCGTGACCGGCGCTGGGTGAACACGGCCGAGGAGGTGGCCGTGGAGTGCGTCAACCACCTGAGGGAGGCCGCGCCCAACCGCAAGGTCCGGCCGACGATCACGGTGTTCGCCCCCGACCGGCCGGGCAGGCCGGGCCCGAGGATCTGGAACGAGCAGCTCATCCGCTACGCCGGATACGCGATGGACGACGGGTCCGTCGTCGGCGACCCCCGGTATGTGGACTTCACCACGATGGTGCGCAAACTCGGCTGGCCCGGCGGCCCCGGCACGCATTTCGACGTGCTGCCGCTGGTCGTCTCGGCGGGCGGCGGCTCGCCGCTGATGTTCGGCGTGCCCGCCGACGCCGTGCTGGAGGTGGAGCTCACCCATCCGTCCTACCGCTGGTTCGAGAAGCTCGGGCTGCGCTGGCACGCCGTACCGGCGATCTCCAACATGTGCCTGGAGATCGGCGGGATCCACTACCGGGCGGCGCCGTTCAACGGCTGGTACATGGGCAGCGAGATCGGCGCGCGCAACCTTGCCGACATCGACCGCTACGACCTGATGCCGATCATGGCCCAGCTCCTGGGCCTGGACACCTCCACCGACCGCTCGCTCTGGCGCGACCACGCCCTGGTGGAGCTGAACGTGGCGGTCCTGCACTCCTTCGACCAGGCCGGGGTGACGATGGCCGACCACCACACCGAGTCGCGGCGCTTCCTGACCCACCTGGCGCGCGAGGAGAAGGCCGGCCGGGTCTGCCCGGCCGACTGGAGCTGGATCGTCCCGCCCATCTCGGGCTCGGCCACGCCGGTCTTCCACCGCTACTACGACGAGGCGGAGCTGTCGCCGAGCTACGTCCACCACCCCGATTCCGTGGAGCGGGGGCTCGGTCGCTGGCCCGTACCGGGGTGGTGACGGGCCGCTGGCCCGTGCCGGGATGGTGACGGAGGGCGGGACGGCGGGGCGGGGGCGTTGCGGAGAAGCTGTAGAACATGATTCGGTATGGTGGCCGGGTAAGGAGGGCGCGGAATGATGGACCTGGTGCTGTCGTCGGTCGAGCAGGGCGTGCTGACGCTGACGTTCAACCGGCCCGAGCGGCTCAACGCCTGGACCGACACGATGGGGCGGCGATACTTCGACCAGCTCGCCGAGGCCGAGAAGGACCCGGAGGTCCGGGTGATCGTCGTGACCGGGGCGGGGAGGGGCTTCTGCGCCGGCGCGGACTTCCAGACCCTCAACGCCATCCAGGACGGCTCCTACGAAGGGGAGCCGGACAGGCGGCCCACCACCTTCCCGGCCACCATCGGCAAGCCGGTCATCGCGGCCGTCAACGGCGCCTGCGCCGGGCTCGGCATGGTCCACGCCCTGGTCTGCGACCTGGTCTTCACCGCCGCCGAGGCCAAGTGGACGACCGCCTTCGCCCGCCGCGGCCTGATCGCCGAGTACGGCCTGTCGTGGATCCTGCCCAGGCTCATCGGCCAGGCCCGGGCCATGGACCTGCTGCTGTCGGGCCGCACGTTCACCGGGGCGGAGGCGTACCGGCTGGGCCTGGCCGGCCGGTCGGTGCCCGGGGAGAACCTGCTGGAGGAGACCCTGGCCTACGCCCGCGAGCTGGCGACGCACAGCTCGCCGGCGTCGATGGCCGTGATCAAGCGCCAGGTCTGGGGCGACTGGGGCCGGACCCTGGAGGCGTCGGAGTCGGCCGCCGTGCGCCTGATGGCCGAGTCGTTCGGCCGCCCCGACTTCGCCGAGGGCGTGGCCAGCTTCGTCGAGCGCCGCGCCCCCAGGTTCCCGCCCCTGTGAGCCCGCCCGCCGCCGGGCCTCGCCCGCGGCGGTGGCGCGGGGCGGTCAGGTCACGTGGGACAGCCAGTGGGGGGCGGTCCTGAAGGGGGCGGCGCCGGTGGTGACGGCCTCCATCAGCCGGGCGGCCGTGGCGCGGGCGTTCTCGATGACCTCGGGGGGATAGGCGTAGCGGACCTGGTGCTCCTCGAACTCGTCCTCGTCGTCCAGGATGATCCGGCCGTCGCGCATGCGCAGGACGTCGAGGTCGAGGTCGACCATGGTCACCTCGCCGTCGCGCCACTCGGGGACGGTCGAGATGTCGCAGTAGATCTCGACCCTGTTCGGCTCGGCGTTGAAGGTGGCCGTCCACCAGGCGTCGCGGGGGAAGAGCATCACGAACGCGTCGGTCCAGGTCACCGGAGGCTCGTCGCCCCTGCTGCCGGTGGAGCCGGCGACGCAGCCGGTCCAGACGCCGTGCTCGTCCTCGCCGAGGAGCAGCGCGGGGTGGTGCCAGTGCAGTGAGCCGTCGTATTTGCGGTAGACCACATTCACGATCTCGCGTGTCATCCCCCGACCATAAGGGTTGACAGAGATCTATGTATTTCCTACCTTCTAACTAGGTTAAGAGTGTCAGTGCAGAGCCCCGGCTCACTGACCGGCAACCCTCGCACCCGCGGCGGGGTGCCCCCGGGGGAGACCTGGCGGCACGGTCGGCGTGCCGCAAGCGCGGACCCCTCAACGGGTCACCGAGGCATGCCTGGGAGCAGTACATGTCCGAGATCACACTCAACTACGCCGGCCCCGTCGACCTCGACGCCTACGGCCGCTACCGGCCGGGCGACCGGCCCGGCCCCCGCTACCCCTTCCAGGGGCGGATCACCGCCGACGGCGCCGGCGAGTTCCCCGCCGAGCCGGGCCGCTACCACCTCTACGTCGCGGCGGTCTGTCCCTACGCGCAGCGCGCGGTGATCGTGCGCTCGCTCAAGGGACTGCAGGACGTGATCTCGCTGTCCTACGTGGACGACGAGCGTGACGGGCGCGGCTGGGCCTTCCGCGAGCGGCGCGGGGCCGACCCGGTGAACGGCTTCACCACGCTCCGCGAGGCGTACGAGGCGACCGAGCCGGGCTTCGACGGCCACGTCTCGGTGCCGGTGCTGTGGGACAGGGCGGGCGGGCGGATCGTCAGCAACGACTTCCCCGACATCACGATCGACCTGGGCACCCGGTTCGGCGGCGACCCGGAGATCGACCTCTACCCCGAGGAGCTCCGGCCGGACATCGACGCGCTCAACGTCAGGATCTACGAGTACGCCAACACCGCGGCGGGCCGCGTCGCCTCGGCCGCCGGCGAGACGGAGTACGGCCAGGCACGGCAGGCCGTGATCTCCTTCCTGGAGGAGCTCGACGCCCGGCTCGCCGACCGCAGGTTCCTGTTCGGCTCCGGGATCACCGAGGCGGACGTGCGGCTCTGGCCGACGTTGCTCCGCTTCGACCTCGCCGACAACCCCTCCGCCAGGATCAGCGAGCGCCCGCTGACCGCCTTCCCGAATCTGTGGGCCTACGCCCGGGACCTCTACCGGCACCCCGCCTTCCGCGACAGCACCGACTTCTCCGCGATCACCTCCCCGGCCGCCACGGAGACCGACCCCTGGCGGATCCCGGTCGAGCCGCTCCACGCCGACTGGGACGAGCCGCACCGCAGAGCCGCCGTATGAGCCCCGCGAGCGCCGCGACCCCCGTGCGGCCGGGCGAGGAGATCGCATGAGCGCCTCCGTCGCCGTCGTCGGCGCCGGGCCGACCGGGACCTGCCTGGTGGAGCGGATCTGCGCCAACGCGGCCGACCTGCTCGACTGGCCGTCGCTGGACGTCCACGTGATCGACCCCTACCCCCCGGGCGGCGGACGGGTCTGGCGCAGGGAGCAGCCCGAGCTGCTCTGGATGAACTCCACCGCCGCCGACGTGACGCTGTTCACCGACGCGTCGGTCCAGTGCCGGGGCCCGATCCGCCCCGGCCCCTCGCTGGCCCAGTGGCTCGGCGGCGACCCCGGCAGGTTCGCCTCCCGGCCGGTCCAGAACGCCTACCTGTCCCACGTCTTCCAGCAGGCGGTCGACACCGCTCCACGCGGCGTCCGGGTGCACGTCCACGCGGCCCGCGCGCTGGACCTCACCGACGTCCCCGGCGGGCAGGTCGTGACGCTGGAGGGCGACCGGACGATCGAGGTGGACGCGGTGATCCTGGCGCAGGGGCACGGCGACGTGATCCCGACCAGGCAGGAGCGGGCACTGGCGGAGACGGCCGCGGGCAGCGGGCTGCACTACCTGCCCACCGGCTACGCCGCCGACCTCGACCTGGACCGGGTGCCCGGGGGCGAGCCGGTGATCGTCCGGGGCATGGGGCTGGCCTTCGTCGACCTGATGGTGCTGCTCACCTCGGGCCGGGGCGGCCGGTTCGTCCGCGAGTACGACGGGGAGCTCGTCTACCTGCCCAGCGGGCGGGAGCCGCTGCTCCAGGTGGGCTCGCGCCGCGGCGTGCCGTACCACTCGAAGACCGGATACCCCTTCCGCGGCGCCCGCCCGCCGGTGCCGCGCTT
Source organism: Streptosporangium sp. NPDC003464 (assembly GCF_053588315.1). Lineage (NCBI taxonomy): Bacteria > Bacillati > Actinomycetota > Actinomycetes > Streptosporangiales > Streptosporangiaceae > Streptosporangium > Streptosporangium sp. NPDC003464. Next base: position 10,496 of record NZ_JBSFPS010000031.1, read on the forward strand.
CCTCACCGCGCAGGCGCTCGGCGAGGGGCCGTGGAACTTCCGCAGGGACGTGTGGCCGCTGGCCGCCAAGGAGCTGGGCCACGCCTACTACCACGAGCTGATCACCGCCCACCCGGAGCGGGCCCGGACGGGCTGGGCGGAGTTCGAGGAGGCGTACGCGGCCGAGGAGTGGCGCAGTCCCGGGATGCGCGCGCTGATCCGCAGGGCCGTACCCCGGCACCTGGACCGGCTGGACTTCGACCGGCTGGACCGGCCGCTGGAGCGGATGCGGTTCGGCGACCCGGCGGGGCTGCGCAGGTGGATGCACGGCTACCTGGGAGCGGACCTGGAGCGGCGCTCCGACCCCGCGCACAGCGCCGACCACGCCATGATCCTCGGGCTGCTGTCCGTCTACGGCGTCCTGGCCGAGCTGGGCGTCTCCGACCCCTGGTTCCACGGCTTCTTCAGCTACGTCGCCAGCGGTCCGCCCGGCCCCCGGCTGGAGGAGCTGCGGGCGCTGGCCAGGGCCGGCGTGGTCACCTTCCTCGGCGCGGACCTGAAGGTGGAGCACCGTGACCGGCGGTGGCAGGCGCACAGCCCCACCGTCCCCGGCACGGTGGCGGCCCGGACCCTGATCGAGGCCCGGCTGCCCGCGCCCAGCGTGAGCCGGGCCACCGACCCGCTGATCTCCGCGCTCCGCGACCGGGGCGAGATCGACGAGGACTCCGGGCTGCTGAAGGTACGGCCCGCCGACCGCCGCCTGCTCGACCGCTCCGACACCCCCCACCCCCGCAGGTTCGCCTTCGGCCCCTGGGTCGTGGGCGGCAGGGCCACCGGCGGGTTCGCCCGGCCCGGCCTCAACGCCCCGCTCTTCCGGCACGCCGACGCCCTCGCCCGGATCGTGCTGTCCGAGGCCGTCACCACCCAGATCAGACACGTCGCCTGAGCTGTCTGTCGCCCGAGCTGCCTGTCGCCTGAGCTGTAAGGAGAGAAGAACGTGAAAGTCCGATGGGGCGCCCTGACGCTGACCGCGGTGCTGGCGCTCGCGGCGTGCGGGGCCGAGACGGAGGCCCCGACAGCCGCGGCCGGCGGCGGGGGCGGCGGGTCGCTGGTGTGGGCGGTGGAGACGCAGCCCATCACGTTCAACCCCCAGCAGTGGGGCCAGAACAAGGCCCGCCTGCTGGTGCACAACCAGTTCGACTCGCTGGTCGCCCGGGGCAAGGACGGCGAGTTCCTGCCGTGGCTGGCCAAGTCCTGGGAGGTCTCCAAGGACGGCCTGACCTACACCCTCCACCTCCGCGACGACGTCACCTTCCACGACGGGGAGAAGTTCGACGCCGCGTCGGTGAAGGCCAACTTCGACCAGTTCCTGACACCGGGCTACAACCCGGCGGTCGCCGCCGTCCAGCTCCGTAACTTCGGCAGGGCCGAGGTGGCCGGCCCGCACACCCTGAAGATCACACTGAAGGCGCCGGACGGGCTGTTCCTGGACTTCCTGTCCTCGCCGTACGCCGGCCAGATCTCCCCGAAGTCGCTGAGGAACGCCAAGGACCTCAAGGCCGGCGGGGTCGACGTCGTCGGCACCGGGCCGTTCGTCCTCGACCGGTTCACCCCGGGACAGGAGGTCCACTACAAGCGCAACCCCGACTACGGCTGGCCGCCCGCCGGCTCGGCCCACCAGGGGCCGGCGCACCTGGCGGAGGTGACCTACCGCTTCCTGCCCGAGGCCGCCGTCCGGGTCGGCGCGCTCACCTCGGGCCAGGTCCAGGTGATCGAGGGCGTGCCCGCCACGGAGATCGCCCTGATCAAGGGCGACCCCCGGTTGAAGCTGGAGACCAGCCTCAACTCCGGCAGCGCGTTCTCCTACTACTTCAACCAGTCGCACCCGCCCTTCGACGACAAACGGGTGCGCGAGGCCTTCCGGGACGCCGTCGACGTCGACGCCGTCCTCAACTCGGTCTACCAGGGCACGGCGGAACGGGCCTGGAGCATCATCGGCCAGGGCAGCCCGCAGTTCTACGACGCCTCACTGGAGAACACCTTCGGCAACGACCCGCAGCGGGCGGCCAGGCTGCTCGACGAGGCGGGCTGGGACAAGCGCGACACCGAGGGTTACCGGGTCAAGGACGGCAGGCGGCTGACCGTGCGGGCCGTCAACTCCGCCCCGTTCGTCCGCGACCGCCGCGACATCCTCGCCCAGGCGATCCAGGCGGCGGTCAAGCAGAGCGCCGGCATCGACTTCCAGGTCAAGCTGGTCGACCAGGGCACCGCGCAGAAGGCCTACGACGACAACCAATATGACGTCTTCGAGAACTCCCGCGGCGACACCGACGCCGGGGCCGCGCTCAACCTGATCCTCCCCAAGGGCGCCGCGATCAACCGGACCCACTTCGCGGACGCCGGCCTGGACAGGCTGCTCGCCGAGGCGTCGGCCAGCTCCGACGCCGCCGAGCGCAAGGAGCTCTACGCCAAGGTGCAGAAGCTCGTCGCCGACGAGGCCCTGCTCCTGCCGCTCTACGTGCCGGCCGACCAGATCGCCTACAGCGCCTCCGTAACCGGGCTCACCTTCGAGCCGGTCTCCGGCACCCCCAACAGTGCTTATGACATCCGGACAGGGACATGAGCACCCTCACACTCACCCGGCGGCGGGGGCTGGCCGCCGCCGGGTGGCTGGGCCCGGTGGCCCGGCGGCTCGGATCCGGCGTGGCCGTGCTCTGGGCCGCCGCCACCGCGGCCTACGTCGCGCTGCTGCTCGCCCCGGGCGACACCGTGGACGTCCTCATCGGCGACGGTCTCGACACCCCCGAGCGGAGGGCGCAGATCATCGCCGAATGGGGGCTGGACCGCTCGGCCCTGCAGCAGTACGGCGACTATCTGATCCGGCTGCTCCAGGGCGACCTTGGCCACTCCTACATCCTGCAGCGCGGCGTCGGCGACGTCCTGTCCTCGCAGATCGGGCCGACCGTGAGGCTCGCCCTCGCCGCGGCGGTCTTCGGGGTGGCGCTGGCCCTGGTTCTCGCGCTGGTCACCGCGGGCCGCAGGTCCTGGACCAACGACCTGGCCGGGCTGTCGGAGCTGGTGGCGGTCTCGGTGCCGCCGTTCCTGATCGGGATCCTGCTGCTGGCCGTCTTCTCCTTCAGCCTCGGCTGGTTCCCGGTCTCCGGCGACCAGGGCTCCGCCGCGCTCGTGCTGCCGGCCGCAGCGCTGGGACTGCAGATCGCCGGAGTGCTCGGCCAGGTGCTGCGCGAAGGTCTCGAACGGGCGCTGGAGGAGCCGTTCGCGGTGACCGCGCGCTCGCGCGGCATCACCGAGTGGCGCCTCGTCACCCGCCACGCCCTGCGGCACGCCCTGCTCCCGGCCGTCACCCTCACCGGATGGTTCACCGGCGTCCTGCTCGGCGGCGCGATCGTCGTCGAGGCCGTGTTCGGCCGCCCCGGCCTCGGCCAGGTCACCGTCTCGGCGGTGACCGGCAAGGACATGCCCGTGGTGATGGCGATCGTGCTGCTGTCGGCCCTGGTCTACGTGACGGTCAGCACGGTCGTCGACCTCGCCTACCTGGCGATCGACCCCCGCCTGAGGAGGAGCCGATGATCAGGACCGTTCCCCGCCCGGAGGCGCCGGCGGCGAGGGTCGCCGCCGAGGAGGTGCCGGTGGTGAGGGTCGCCCCCTCACTGGAGGAGCCGACGATCAAAACTGTTCTCCGCCCGGGGAGGGGCCGATGACGACGGTCACCCAGGCGCCGCCGGTCACGGCCGTCGCTCCCGCCCGGACCGGGCGCCGGTACGGCCTGCGCCCCCGGCTGGTCGTCCCGCTGCTGTTCCTGGCCGCCGTCGCGGTCGCCGCCCTGGTCCCGGACCTGCTGAGCGGGGTGGACCCGCTGACCGCCGACCCGCTGCACGCCCTCGCCGGGCCGGACGCCGGGCACTGGTTCGGTACCGACCACCTCGGCCGGGACGTGCTGGCCCGGGTCGTCCACGGCGCCGGGCACTCGCTGGGCATCGGCGCGGCCGCGATCCTGTTCGCCGCCGGGACCGGCACCGTCCTGGGCATGCTGGCCGGGCTGTCCCCCCGATACCTCGACGAGCTGCTCAGCCGCCTGTTCGACGTGCTGGCCACCTTCCCCGAGCTGCTGCTCGCCCTGCTGGTCATCGCGGTCACCGGCCCCGGGACCGGCAACGTCGTCCTCGCGATCGGCCTGGCCCAGGTCCCCAACTACGCCCGTGTGATCCGGGCCCAGACCTTCGTCGTCCGCCGGTCCGGCTACGTCGAGCAGGCGGTCACCTTCGGCCTGCCCCGGCCGGTCCTGGTCCTGCGTCACGTGCTGCCCAACGTCCTGGGCCCGCTCCCGGTGCTCGCCACGATCGGCATGGGCACCGCCATCATCGCCACCTCGGGTCTCAGCTTCCTCGGCATGGGACCGCAGCCGCCGAGTCCCGAATGGGGCTCGATGCTGTCGGAGGCCCGTAACTACCTGCGCGTCGCCTGGTGGACGGCGCTCTTCCCCGGCCTCGCCGTCACGCTGACCGTCATCAGCCTGACCCTGGTCGGGCGCGGCCTCCAGCGCCGTTTCGAAGGGAGAGACCGATGAGCCTCATCGAGGTGGAGGACCTGAGGGTCGGCTTCCCCTCCTCCGGGGTGGAGGCCGTGCGCGGGGTGAGCCTGTCGATCGCGGCGGGCGAGTGCGTGGCGATCGTCGGGGAGTCGGGCTCGGGCAAGAGTGTCACGGCCAGGACCCTGGTGGGGCTGACCGGTCCCGGCGGGAAGGTGACGGCCGGGAAGTTCACCGTGAACGGCAGGGACGCGCTCCGGTTCGGGGCGCGGGACTGGCGGCGGCTGCGCGGCCGGTTCGCCGGGCTGGTGCTACAGGACGCGCTCGTCTCGCTCGACCCGCTCCGCACGGTCGGCGACGAGATCGCCGAGGTGCTCGCCACCCATGACGTGGTGCCGCGCGCGGGCCGTACGGCGAAGGCGATCGAGCTGCTCGACGCCGTCGGGGTGCCGGAGCCGGAGCTGCGTGCCCGCCAGTACGCCCACCAGCTCTCCGGCGGGCTGCGCCAGCGGGCCCTCATCGCCTCGGCCATCGCCGCCGATCCGCCGTTGATCATCGCCGACGAGCCGACGACCGCGCTCGACGTCACCGTGCAGGCCCAGATCCTGCGCCTGCTCGCCGCCCGCAAGGCCACGGGCACCGCGCTGCTCATGATCAGTCATGACCTGGCCGTGGTCTCCTCCATCGCCGACCGGGTGCTGGTCATGAAGGACGGCGTGGTCGTCGAGGAGGGGCCGACCGCCCGGGTGCTGTCCGAGCCCGACCACGACTACACGGAGCTGCTGCTGGCCGCCGTCCCCTCGGCGGCCTCGCGCGGCACCCGCCTGGCCGCCGTCGCCGCCGGAGGCGTGGCGCTGCGCACCCCGCTGCCCGAGCGGACCGTGGATCACAGCTCGCCGGTGGTGGAGGTCTCGGGCCTGTCGGCCGCGTACGGCTCCCGCCGGGTGGTGGACGAGGTCTCCTTCGAGGTCCATCCCGGTGAGACCGTCGGCATCGTGGGGGAGTCGGGCTCGGGCAAGACGACCGTCGCCCGGCTCGTCCTGGGCCTGATGGCGCCCACCTCCGGCGAGGTCCGGCTGAACGGCGACCCGTGGTCGGCGGTCCCCGAGCGCAGGCGCCGCGCCCGCCGCTCCGGCATCCAGGTGATCTCGCAGAACCCGCTGGGCTCCTTCGACCCCCGCTACACCGTCGGCCGCCTGGTCGCCGAGCCTCTCGACGGGTCTGGCACGGACCGCAGGGCCCGGGTGGCCGAGCTGCTGGAGCGCGTGGGCCTGCCGGCCGACATCGCCGGACGGCACCCCCGGCGGCTGTCCGGCGGGCAGCGCCAGCGGGTGGCCATCGCCAGGGCCCTGGCCCCCCGGCCCGACGTGCTCGTCTGCGACGAGCCGGTGTCGGCGCTGGACGTGTCGGTCCAGGCGCAGGTGCTCGACCTGCTCGCGGAGATCCAGGCGGCCGACGGGACCGCGCTGATCTTCATCTCCCACGACCTCGGGGTGGTCCACCACATCAGCGACCGGGTGCTGGTCATGCGCGCGGGCCGGGTCGTGGAGGAGGGGCATGTGGACGAGGTGTTCTTCATCCCCAAGCACGACTACACCCGGGAGCTGCTCGGCGCGGTGCCCAAACTGGTGTCGGCCGGGGCCTGACCGGACGGCGGGGCTCCGGCGGGTGCCCGGCCGAGCCGGCGGACGTCGGGCAGGGCGAGGACGCCCAGGCAGGAGAGCGCGATCAGGGCCGCCGCGCCGTACAGGGTGGGGGCCGTCCCCGCCGCCGAGGACAGCGGTCCGGCCAGGGCCATGCCGAGCGGCATCAATCCCAGGGAGAGCATCCAGTCATAGGCGGACACCCGGGAGATCGCCTCGGCCGGGATGTGCTCCTGCACGGCCGTCTCCCAGAACGGCGCCATGAACGCCAGACCGCCGGTCATCAGCCCGTAGGCCGCCGCGACCGCGAGGGCGGGCGCCCCGGCGGCGAGTGTGACGAAGGGCAGCGCGCCGAGCGCGAGGGCGAGGTTGGCCGCCAGGAGGGGCCGGCGCGGTCGTGCCCGCAGCGCCAGCAGCGCCCCGCAGAGGGCGCCGACCGTGCCGCCCTGCACGATCGTCCCCCAGGCCAGCTCGCCGCCGAGGCCGGTGACGGCGATCAGCGGGCCGATCGTGATCAGGACGCAGCGGCCCAGGTTCCACAGGGAGTGGCCGACGAGGTTCGTCCAGTACCACCGGTGGCGGCGCAGCTCGGCCCAGCCTTCGGCGAGCTGCCTGCCGAAGCGCTCATGCGGCACGGGCGGGACCGGCGCGAGCCGGAGGCGGCTCAGCAGCACGGCGCTGACCGCGAACGTCGCGGCGTCGAGGACCAGCGCCCAGCCGGGCCCGGCGGTCAGTGCGAGGGCGGTGGCGATCCCGGGGCCGAGCAGCGTGGAGCCTCGGTTGGCGATCGCCATGAGCGCGTTGGCCCGGGGCAGGTGCTCGGGGGCCACGGTGGCGGGCAGCAGGCCGGTCGTGGCGGGCAGGAAGAACGCCGACGCGGCGCCGGAGAGCGCGGCGAGCGCCGCCAGGTGGAGGGTGCCGACCGTGCCGGTGATCAGCCCGACGCCCATCACGGCGTGGGCGAGCCCCCGGACCAGGTCGGCGACCAGCATCACGCGCTGGCGGGGGAGCCGGTCGGCCCAGACGCCGCCGGGCAGCATCAGCGCCACCGTCGCCGTCGACTGGGCGGCCAGGACCAGGCCGAGGTCGGTGGCCGAGCCGGTCGCGGTGACGATCGCCAGGGCGAGGGCGACGGGGGTGACGGCGTCGCCGATGTGGGAGAGGGCCTGACCGCTCCAGAGCAGGCGGAAGCGCGGATCTCGTAAGGGGGTCATGGCTGGAAGTTACTACGAAATCAAAATATATGCATCCGTATAACGATGGCCGCTACCCTGTGGGCATGTCAGCGCAGGACTCCGCCGATCGGCTCGGCGCCCCGGGGCCGGACTCTGTCGATCGGCACATCGCGCACTGGTCGCGCGAGCTGTCCGACCTCGATCCGCAGATCGAGGGGATCGTGACGCGCATGCAGATGCTCGTGCGGCTGCTCAGGCGCAACAAGGAGGGCTGGTTGGCCTCCTCCGGGCTCAAGCCCTGGGAGTTCGAGGTGCTCCACCATCTGGTCGCGGCCGGGCCGCCCTACCGGGTGGCGCCGTCACTGCTGGCCGAGTGGCTGGACACCCATCCGGCCACGATGACCAACCGGCTCGACCGGATGGAGCAGGCCGGCTACATCACCCGTGCGCACGACTCCGGCGACCGCCGCCGCCTGCTTGTCGCGCTGACCGCAGAGGGGCGCGCGGTGTGGGAGGAGCGGATGGAGGAGGGGGACCGTTCGGAGCGGGCCCTGCTCGGCACGCTCGGCCCCGCGGAGCTCGGACTGCTCGACGGCCTGCTGCGCCGGCTGGTCCGCGGCGTGGAGGAGAACGGGCCGCCGCTGATGCCGGAATGGCCTTCGGGCGGGCGGAAGCCGGACGGCGGCCCGTCATGACGGCGCGATGACGTCCCCGGTGACGTCCCCGGTGACGTCCCGCCGCCGCGGGTCGGTCGGGGGCTGTCAGGTGCCGCGTGGCAGGCTCTCGATCGCCTCCTGCCACGACCGGAGGAAGGCGGGGTAGCCGTCGGCGAACTCCGCCAGTTCCCGGGCGGCCTCGCCGGTGAGCGGGGTGAGGTCGTAGGTGACCGTCACCTCGCTCCCTCCCTCGCCGCCCGTCAGGGCGACCGTCACGGTCCCCGCCCGGTGGCCGGGGGTGAGGCGGGCGTAGGAGATGCTCACGCCCTCGTCGCGGCCGGTGACGATCCAGGTGGTGGTCCGCCCGTCGGCGTCGGTCTCGAAGACGGTGCCGGGCACGGTGTCGTCGTCGACCGGGACCGGGAACCGCGGCTCCCAGCCCGCCGCCCAGTCCCGCTCGCCACGCGCGGTGAACAGGCGGAAAGCCTCGCGTGGCGGGAGGCCGACGGTGAGCGTGCCGGTGAGCCTCATCGCCCCTCCTCCAGTCGGTGCGCGTCGGCGGAGGTCAGGGTCAGCCCGTAGACGGCCTTGAGCTGATCGATCTTCGCCATGGTCTCGGGGGAGAAGGGGGCCTTGCCCTCGAAGGAGTGCAGGACGATGCCCTCGACGAGGTCGCCGAGGGACATGTCCAGATATTCGGCGAGGCCCTTGAGGACCTTCAGGACGTTCTTCTCGATCCGGAGCCCGGTCTGGGTGCGCTCGACTGTTACCATGTTACCAAGATAACAGAATCCCCTCAGTGGAGCCGGCGAGCTCCGGCCGCCGGGGTGGCGGGGTAGATCTCCGGTGCGGCCCAGCCGCGTTCGGCGTAGGCCCGGGTCACCGACTCCCGTACGGCCTCCACCCGGTCGTCGGCCACCAGCGCGATCGCCGACCCGCCGAACCCGCCGCCGGTCATCCGCGCGCCTCTGGCCCCGCCCCGGACCGCCGACTCCACGGCCACGTCCAGCTCGGCGCAGGACACCTCGAACTGGTCGCGCAGCGACAGGTGGGAGGCGTTCAGCAGGGCCCCGATCTCCCGCACGGCTCCGGCACGCAGCAGTCCGATCAGCGCCTCGACCCGGTGGTTCTCGGTCACCACGTGCTGGGTGCGCTTGCGCTCGTCGCCGCTGAGCCTGCTCAGGGCGCCCGCCAGGTCGGTGACGTCGCGCAGCGCGGCCACCCCCAGGTGCTTGGCGGCGTTCTCGCAGTCCTGACGGCGCCGGGCGTACTGCCCGTCGGCGAGCTCGTGGTGGACCCCGGTGTTGATGATCAGCAGTTGGAGACCGTGCTGGGCCAGGTCGAACGGGATGTTCCTGGTGCCGAGACTCCGGCAGTCCATGAACAGGGCCTTCCCCTCCTCCCCGAGGGCGGAGGCGGCCTGGTCCATGATTCCGCACGGCATGCCCACGAAGTCGTTCTCGGCCTTCTGGGCGGCCAGGGCGATCTCCATCTTCGTCAGGCCCAGGCCGTACAGCTCGTTGAGCGCCGTCCCGACCACCACCTCCAGGGCCGCGCTCGACGACAGTCCCGCCCCCTGCGGCACATCCCCGTCGATCACCAGATCCGCGCCCCTGACCGGATGCCCGGCCTCGCGGAGCACCCAGAACACCCCGATGACGTAGCGCGCCCAGCCCTCGGCCTGGTCGAGGTTCTCGACGGTCACCGGCTCGCCCGCCTGGAGCGACCGCAGCCGGACGGCGCCGTCCTCGCGCGGCGTGACCGCCGCGGTGATCCCCCACGGCACCGCGAACGGCAGTACGTACCCGTCGTTGTAGTCGGTGTGCTCGCCGATCAGGTTGACCCGCCCCGGAGCGTGCCACACCCCCTGCGGCTCCACGCCGAACGACTCACGAAAAGCTTCAATAACGCGCATGATCCAACACTCCTAAACAACGTCCCCTCGTAGGTTAGCGACTCCCCGGAACGCCGGTTCCGCCGCCGAAGGTCACATCTTGAACGCGCCCCGCCCGGCGGATGTGCGAACCGGCCGGACCTTTGGTTGAATGCGGCAGTACGGCATGCATGAGGGGCGGTAGCTCAGCCGGTTAGAGCAGGGGACTCATAATCCCTGGGTCGCGGGTTCGAGTCCCGCCCGCCCTACCCCTCGTGATCACACGAAAAGCGCCCCTGACCTGTGTATTTACAGTCAGGGGCGCTTTCGTCGTGTCCGGCTGTTCACGGCTGCCCCCGGCTCTCTGCGGTTGGCTGTGCCGAATACGTGCCGAAGTTTCGGGGAGATCGTCAGCCCTCGGGAATCACGGGGAGTCCAGCATGGAGTGGCGGTAGTCCTTGGGGGGCATCCCGTACGCCCGGCGGAAGGAGCGGCTGAAGTCCGTGGCGTGCGTGAACCCCCATCGGGCTGCGATGTCCTGTATGGAGTGCGCTCGCAGACGGGGGTCGGCGAGGTCCGCGCGGCAGTTCTCCAGCCTGCGTTGCCGAATCCACGCCATTACGGTGGTCTCCGGCCGCTGGAAGAGCAGGTGCAGGTAACGCACGGAGATGTGGTGGTGGGCGGCTATGGAGGCGGGAGACAGGTGCGGGTCGGCGAGGTTGTGTTCGACGAAGGCCCGGATGCGCACCCTCAGCGCCTGCTGCCGGGTCTCGAGCGGGAGGCGGTCCTGCGCGTTCAGGCGGTGCGCGAGGAAGGCCATGGCCAGATCCAGAGTGAGCGTCCCCAGCCGCCTCACGTCCAGAAGCGCCATCGAGGAAGTCTGGCGGACCAGGCTCCTGAGGTAATGGGCAAGGATCGCCGCCATACCGGCACGCGCGGGCATACGGCGGGCGAGGAGTTCGTCGACCTTCTTCACGGGCAGGGGCAGCTGGGCTCTCGGCAGGTGCAGGATCATCGCCCGTGACGTTCCCTCAAGGCCACGCCCGTCATATGGGCGGGAGGTGTCCCACATGACCAGGTCCCCGGCATGGATTCTGGCGTCCTTGCCCGCCTGAGAGATCCACATCTCGCCCCCCGTGATGAGGGTGAGTTCGTACATCTCCGGGTCGGAGCGGCGGATCAGTGCCGGGGTGCGCTCCGATCTCAGCGCGGGGAAGGACATGGTGGTGATCCTCAGGTCGTTCAGGTCCACGGCCCCGGCGGTGGCCCTGAAGTCGTCGGTGTGATCGCTGGTGATCCGGGTGGGGGCCACGTCATGGCTGATCAGATCGCACCACCAGTCGAATCGCTGACCGGGGGGTAGGTCCGTGCTCTGCAAGGCGATGAAGTTCATCGAGCACCTCTCATGACACATCGGTTGCGTTTCAATGGGTCTCGCGATGGCGGCACGAGTGGACGCCGTCCTGCCGCCTCGGGGACGCCGGACCCGGTCGGCGACACCACGGCAGTCTTGCCCGCACCGGCGTCCTGTACCGAGGTGGTGTGGGCGCCGGCGGCCGGCCGGGCGGTGGCCAGGCGGCGAACGTCGGGGTGGATGCCAGAACCGGTAACGGAGGGTGCGGGCCACATCGTGGGAACCGGGCAGGCGCGCCATCACCCACATGGCCGACCGGCTGGAGGCGGGCAGTCCGTCCAGGCGGGGCGTAACGACGCTGCGCGGCACGTCGAGGCACTTCGGTCCGTCGTGCCGGCCCTCGGGCTCGCGTGGGCCGTCATGACCTCCTGAGCACCGGCGAATGTGATCTTTTCGCGGTCCATGGTTTCCTGGGGGCTGCGGTTGCTGATCACATTCCCAAGCTACACATTTTTTACAAATTAATAAAAAATTAGAAGTGTATAAACTCGCTGTCACGGTCGGCTGCAGAATGAGATCGACATGGCAGAGTCAGCGGAGCGCGGGGTGGCCGGCCCCGGACGTGACGAGGAGGCGGTGCGACGGTCCGTCGAGCGCTTCGCCCTCGACCTGACCGGGCCCGGTATGTCCCGGATGCCGGCGTGTGCCTGGGCCGCGATCCCGGTGGCCGAGGAGGGTGAGCTGCACGCCGCCGAGACAGCCGAGTTCCTTCAGGTGAGCCCAGCCGCGATCTCGGGCGCCGTCCGCTGCCTGGCGCAGACGGCTCCGATGATCCGGGAGTGCGAGCCGGGCGCACGCCATGATCATTACCGGATGCGCGGCAACGTGTGGTGCCAGAGCATCGCCCATAACCATAAGGAGACACTGCTCAGGCAGTGGGAACGGACCCTGCTCGACGGGATCGAGGTAACGGGCACGGGCACGGGCAGCCGGGCGGCGGCGCGGTTGGCGGAGAGCCAGGAGTTCCTGGAGTTCCTCCGGCTGGAGGTGCCGACGCTCCTGGAGAAGTGGCGGCAGCGGGCCGGCACCGGAGGAAGACCGGGCTGAAGGCTTACTGGTAGGGGTGTCTCGGGACTGGGATGCCCCTTACACCCGGTAAAGATGACCGGCGCGTCCTCAACGGCATCGTGTGGAAGATCCGCACGGCATAACCCGGCGAATGGGGCGCCATGGCGCCGCAACCGTCCGGGGCGGCCGGAGGGATCGTTCAAACATCGAGGTTTTCCGAAGGTGAAACGCCTTTCGAACAAGAACGGAAACTCCCGGGAAGGCAATGGCCTTCCCGGGAAAACCGGGAAGGCCACGACGTGTCTTGCCAAGGTGCTCTTCCTGGCCGACGGACCGGCGCTTTTACCCACCCGCGCCCGTGGTCCGCGACGGTCCGCGACGGAAGAGCGCCGACGTTTCTTCGACGCCTCCCCCCCGTGGCCGGGGAGGCTTTCACGGACCGGGGTCTCGCTCCTTCGTGAGTGCCACTACCACGGGGCGTTACTGCACCAGCGCGAGCTGAAATAGGTGTCCGCCGTGTCACCGTCCGACCCGCCGTCGTTGTCGGCCCACCAGTTCCAGATGTACTGCCCCGAAACCGCGTCCCATCCGTAGTCGCGGACGTAGTGGTTGCCGGTGTCGTGGGAGTGGCCGCGGGCCTGCGTCTTGGGGTCTCCGCCGGAGCTGTCGTTGATCCAGATCCAGCCCCAGCTGCACCGGGTGTCCGCGTGCGCCGATGTGGCCCCGCCCGTGATGACCATGGCCCCTGCCAGGGAGACGGCCGCGGCGCCGAGGGCACCCCATCGCTTGAGACTTCTTTTCATTCCCTGCCCCTATGCTGAGAAGCCTTTGGAAATTGACGGCGTCAAACCCGTTCGGTGGATCCGACCTGCTCAGTATGCTTGCGGCTGATCATCAGAGTCTTTACCAGAGCGTGTAGTGTTCCTTGACAGCGAGCGCATACACGGCAACGCGCAACCGTCCGGCCGCCGTCTCGTAATCACCGTAGGGAGGATCCGAGGCGTACCTCTGCCACTTCGCGAGAGCTGCAGCGACGACGAGCGCCTCGGCTACCTCAACGGCATCACGACCGGCGTCTCCCACACCGACGGCGACGGGTCGCTACGACACGGGAGTCTCCCCGTACTTCGACAGCGGGCTGTTCACGATCTTCCGTGCCGCGGACTCGTACTGGACCGGCCGCATCACCTGAACGGCCCAGCCGGCCTTCTCCGCCTATGGCTCTACCTGGCCATGCAGGAGACAGGCGAACGGTTCAAGTCTCCCCTCAGACACGTCTCGCCATAAGCGTTGTCGCAGCTAGACGGCATGGTCGCAGGTTTTTTGTATTCGTGTCTCACAATCCCTGGGTCGCGGGTTCGGGTCCCGCCCGCCCTACCCCTCGTGATCATACGAAAAGCGCCCTTGACCTGCGTATTTACAGTCAGGGGCGCTTTCGTCATGTCCGGCCGTATCCGACTGTCACCGATCGTTTCCGGTTGACTCTTCCCGATGCCTCCCCACGGGATCACGTCTCCCTGGGCGCGTCGGAGATCCGGCGCCGGGCGTTCTCATCCTGACCGGCGATGCATCTGGCGTAGAAAGGATGACGTTGAACGTACGGAGGTTGACGACTTCCTCGGGACGTAGACCGGCGTAGTGCATGACCGCGAAGAACGGCTTGGGTCGCCTGCCGCTCGGCTCCTGAGCCGCGACGGATGATGGCGGTTGTGGCCGAGGCGCGGCGCTGCCCGAACTGTGGCCGGCGATTGCGCTGGAGAGCTCGCGGCAATGCGATCTGCTGCTCCGGTTCCTGCTGTGCACAGCGTCTGCGGTTGGCCTGCTCGCTCGCCCTCCTGTGAGGCGGGGTGATGGGTCCGGTCAGCCTGCTCGCGGTCCTGCGGGGCGGGACGGCGGGCCGACCAAGCCGCTTGCGATCCCAGCGGGGGGACGGTCAACCCGCTTGCGATCCCACGAGAAGGCCGCTCACCTCCCGGGCGAACCCTTCCACGTTGTCGATCATGATGTTGTGGCCGGTGTCCGGGACGGCGATCAGCCGTACCCCGGAGGCCACCAGCTCGGCCGCCCCGATGGGCTCGCCGTCCGCCTCCGGGTAGAGGTAGGCGCGTGGGATCGGCAGCCGCCGCAGCCGCTCCCGCGTGTTCGCCCGCGTGAGGTGGACCGCGCTCCAGTACAGCGCCTCCCGTCCGGCAAGTCGCATCGTGGCCGCCCAATGCGGCCCGACCCGCGCCAGCGTCTCGTCCCAGCCGCGCCGTACGAAGTCTTCCTCCGTGTAGGTGGCGATGCCCGAACTGCCCGGCCGCAGCGCGGGTTCGATCGGGTCCAGATTGGAGTCCACCAGCACCAGCCCGGCCACCAGCTGCGGATGCCGCTCGGCCAGGTGTGCCGCGATCGCCCCACCCATGCTGTGCGCGACAACCTGCGCCGCGCGCACGTCCGCCGCCCGCAGCGCGGTCGCGAGCGCGTCCGCGTGCTCCTCCATCGTGTAGCCGAACCCGGTGGGCCGGTCGCTGGTCCCGAACCCCAGCAGGTCCACGAACAGGCTCCGGTGCCCGGCCAGCTCCGGCCGGCTCGCGGCCTCCAGGAAGTACGGCGCCGCCGCCGCGCCCAGCCCGTGCACGTAAACCCGGACCGGCTCCCGCCCGGCCACCTCGGCCCAGCGGATGCGGCTCCCGTCCGGCAGCACCTGTGCGTCCCTCATAACCATCTCCTCCGAGATACATAGTCATCGATGTACTAAGTCTTCGGGGTAGCATAGCGGCATGATTGAGCTGTCGATCCTGGGGTTCCTCTACGACGAGCCGCTCCACGGGTACGAGCTGCGCAAACGCGTCGCCGCCCTGACCGGCCACGTCCGGCCCATCGCCGACGGCACCCTCTACCCGGCGATCAAACGCCTGGAGCGCGACGGCCTGCTCGAACGCGACCTGCAGCCCGGTGCCCAGGCCGCGCCCAGGCACGTGCTCATCCTCACCGACGCCGGGCGCGCCGAGCTGCGGCGGCGGCTCGCCGAACCGGATGAGCCGTTCATCACCGATGAGAACCGCTGGTTCACGATGCTGGCATTCCTGCGCCACCTCGGCGAGCCCACGCTCCAGGCGGGTGTGCTCCGACGCAGGCTGGCCTTCCTCACCGAACCGGCCAGCTTCTTCTGGGAGGGCGACCGGCCCCTGCGGGCCGCCGACTTCGACGACCCGTTCCGCAAGGGGCTGTTCACGATCGCCACCGCGACCAGCAGGACCGAGATCGGCTGGCTACGGGAAACCCTGGCCGCGCTGGACGCCTAGAGCGGCGAGCACGTGCCGCGGCCATCCGGCGGCGTAGCGTCCACCAGGAGAAGTTCGTGCCCGTCCACGGTCGTGGAGCGGGGGCGAGGCCACCTCTTTGCGGCCCCTCGTGGGGGCGATGAGAACTTGCTGCATCCGGCTGTTCGCGGGTGTCGTGATCGTCTGCCGCGCCACTGCGATCGCGAGCAGTCTTCATATTTCCGTTGATCGTGATTATGCTCTGGGCAGTCCTGAAGTGGATCACACGGAGGTGCTCATGAAGAAGATGCCCATCCGCCGCAAGAGCGCGCTGCGCCTGATGTCCGGTGCCCGCCGGCTCTGGATCGAGTGGTGCTGGTAGCTGCCGACACGGCGGGCGCTCTCGGGCGTCCGCCCCTGCGGCGATCGGCCCGGCCGTGACCGGCGGGCCGGGCGGCTACGACTGCCACCGCGACCACGGCCCGTACGCCGGGGTCTCGGCCTTCCTGGCCCGGATCGCCGCCGACCGTCCCCGCCTGGCGGCCCGCCATGAGGTCGAGCTGCACGCCATCGCACCCTGGCTCGACCGCACGGCACGACCGGCCGCCGAGGAGGAGCCGATCCGGTTCCATCCCGCCCGGCGCACCGCCTGTCTGGCCTACGGCGCGGCGGAGTACGTGGCGGCCTGGGCGGACACGCTCCGGCACCCGGTCACGGTGCGGTTCGACCACGTCGGCGAGGCCGACGAGACCACCCGCGAGCTGCTGGACGCGCTGATCCGCCGGATCGGGCCGTCCCCGGTGCACCTGGACCTGCGCGACGGCGGCGCCCGCGAGCCGGCAGCGGCCGACCCGGCGCCGGAGGCGATGCGTACGGCTCTGGGCGAGAGCCTGGCCCGCGGCTTCTACCACCACGCGGCCCGGACCGCCCGGCGCGGGCGCGCCACGGTCACCCCGGACGGCGACCTGCGGCACTGGTGGGCGTTCACCACCGGCCTGGCCACCGCACTGGCGGCGCTGGACCGCGCCGCCGAAGCGCTCGACCTCTACCACGAGGCGCGCGCCGCCACTGACGACCCGAAGATCACCATGTCGGCCGCGTACGCCACCGCCATGCTGTACGCCAGGCACCTGTCGGCGGCCGACCAGGACGCGGCGCAGGCGCGGCACTGGCTGGAACAGGCGCTCCACCTCGCCGCCGGACTGAACGACCCGCGGCAGCGGGTGCTGTCCACCGTCTTCTACGAGCAGGGCCTGGCGCTGCTGGACAGCAGGGCGGGTGAGCCCGCCCGCGCGCTGCGGCTGATCGACGACGGGCTGGCCCGGCTGACGGCGGTGCTCGCCCCCGGCGAGCGCCCGCAGGACCTGGCCCGGTTACGTCACAACCGGGCGCAGGTGCACCTGGCCCTGGGCGATCCGGCGCAGGCCCTGGCCGACCTCGACACCGTGATCGCACACGACCCCGGCAACTGTGAGTACTACGTGGACCGGGCCGCCCTGCACCGTGCGGCGGGTCGCTCCCAGGCCGCGATCAGGGACTACGGCACCGCGATCCGCCTGGGCCCGCACCTGCCCGAGGCGTACTACAACCGGGCCGTGCTCCAGCAGGAGCGGGGCCGCTCCGAGCGGGCGCGCGACGACCTGGAGCGCGCGCTCGCCGTTGACCCCGGGCACCTCGACGCCCGGATCGCCCTGGTCAACCTGCAGGTGGAGCGCGGCGCGCTCGACGCGGCCGAGGCGGACGCGCGGGCCGGGCTGGCGCTGGCCCCGCAGGAGCCCGCGCTGCTGTGCACCCTCGGGCTGATCCGCTCGGAGCGCGGCGGCCTCGCCGAAGCCGACGGACTGCTCACCCGGGCACTGGCCGGTGATCCGGAGCTGGTCGAGGCATGGACGAACCGGGCCGCCGTCCGGTTCGAACGCGGTGACGTGGCCGCCGCCGTGGCCGACCTGGACCGGGCGGTGGCGCTGTCGGCGGCGCCGGTGCCCCATTACAACCGGGGCACGGCGCTGATGCGGCTGGGACGGTGGGACGAGGCCGCCCGTGACTTCGCCCACGCGCTCGCCCAGCCCGGCCTGGACCGGGCGCTCCGCCGTGACCTGCGCGCGGAACTGGCCCGCTGCCGGCGCGCCATGGCCGGATGACCGCCGGCCGGGGCGGACGTCGGCGGGGGCGTCACGTTCCGGCGCGGCAGCCGCACCGGGCGGCCCCCGGTGGATCAGCGCTGTGCCGAATGAGTGCCGGAGCGGCCGTCGATCACGTCTCGCTGTAAGTGTTGTCGCGGCTGGACGGCATCGCGGTCAGGTCAGCTCGGCCACTACGGCGGCCAGGTCGTCGTAGGTGCCGCGGACACCCTCGGCGCTGCCCAGGCGGTGGCGCTCCAGGCGGACGGCCCCGAGATGGCGGGCCTCGTAGATCCGCGAGCGCCACACCGCGGAGGCGGAGCGGTCCAGCGCGCCGTAGCCGTCGCCGTCCCAGAACGCGTCCCGCTCGGTGCCGGGCTTGGCCAGCGCCATCCGGATCGTCCAGTCCGCCGCGGGATCGCCCCACAAGGTGCGGTCCATGTCCAGGACCCCGGTGATCACGGGCTCCGGGGCCGTGGCGTCCAGCATCACGTTGACGGTCCACAGGTCGCCGGTGAGCATGCGCGGCTCCGTGATCTCGTCGAGGAGCGGGTGGTGCTCGGCGGCCACGGCCGCCACCTTGCGCACGTCGGCGGAGTCCAGGCCGATACCGTCCAGGTCGGCGGCGATGTCCTCCAGGGACGCGATCACCGCCTGGCCCCAGGTGGCGTGCGACGGGCCGGCGACGGGGCCGAAGTGCGGGCCGCGCACCGCGTGCACCGCTCCGGCGATCGCGCCCATCTGCCGGAAGAAGCCGGGCCAGGCCGAGCGCGGATAGGCGCCGAGGCGGTCCGGGGCGGGCACGCCGTCGAGCAGGCTCTGGACCATCCAGTCCCGGCCGATCACCTCGTGTGACCAGTCCGCCGCGATCACCTGCGGCGTCAGCGGCGCGATCACCGCGAGCCACGGCACGCTCGCGTACTCGTTGCGCATCAGCTGCCGCTCGGACCGGAACTGCCGCTCCGGCTCCGGGGCGACCCGCAGGATCACCGGTCGTTCCTGCCCGGTCACGGTGATCCGGTAGGTCGTGTTGTACATCCCCAGACCCAGTTCGACGGCGGAGACGGCACGGGCTCCGGCGCCGAAGACACGGTGGCAGATCGCCTGGATCTCCTCTGCGGTCACCGTCTGCTGGAACGCCCGCGCGCTGCGCTCGATCGGCTGGAATTCCACGGGGAGGCTCCTCGGTCTGATACGGATGCGCGGGCAGCCGGGATCGGTGCCGTCGCCGCCGGCCAGGGGGCCGGCAGTACGGAGGCAGCGTATTCCACCTCGACGCGGGCGGTTCCGAGATCGGTGATCTTTCCGTCTGCCCGGCGCGGGCGGATCCCCGGTGTGGCGACCGGCATGAGCTGCGCCTACGCCGCCGTCCACGGGGTCCTACCGCACACCGGGCTCGCGGCCGGTCCGTTTCACGTGGCGATCGCACGGGACATGACCCGGACCCGAGACGGGGGCCCCTGAAGGGGAGCTTATGGAATGCTCACCTGCCGACCGGGATCAAACGCGGTATCCGTCGTAGACATATCCGTATCCGCTGCCCACGGAGAACTTCCACCACTGCATGCCGGCGGTGCTGATGCATGAGGCCTCAATGAGCTTAGAGGTGGAGATCCAACCGATTACGCTGCTGCTCCCGCTGTACCAGGAATGTACGGGCGTGTTGTTCTGGAAATCCATGTAGGTCGGAGGTATCGCGGAGCAGCCGGCGGCTGTGGTCACGCTCGCGCTCGCCGAGTTGGTCGCGGTAAGGGCGCCCAACGCGAGAAGGGTGGTTCCGGCCAGCATTTTCAGTCGGAGATTCATCTGTTCTCCCTGTTATTGACGGCGGATCATTGATCAATTTATGTGGCGACGAAATTTGCTGTATATAACGGTGGAGTGACATATTTCGATCTTGTTGTGAATTTCTGATCATGCTCTGCCGCGGATCGGCGGCACCTTCACGCACGTGGACGGTTACCCGGCCGCCGGTCCGGCCGGTTCCGGAGCCTCCAGGCGCCGCCGGTAGGCGTCCCGGAGCAGCCCGGCCGGCTCCGGGTCCCGCCCGTTCCTCCGGCCGCGGACATCGGCGGAGTGGTCACGGCAGCCGGGGATCGTCGACCCGGCCGGGCCGGCCGAGGGCGGCGTCCGCGCCGGCGGTGGCTCCGGCCGCAGGATCGGATGACGGTCCACGGGGCCGCGGCGGAGTCGCGGAGAGCAAGGTGAGGCGTCTGAGGCCCCATTCGACCGGGCCCCGCCGATGGTGACGCAGCCACCAGGCGCTCAGCGTCAGGAGGATCGCGTAGATCGCCGCGGCCACACCCATCACCGCTGTCGGCGCCAGCTCACCCGCCAGCGCCAGGCCGTATCCGGTGAAGACCAGACAGGCCAGCACCGACTGGCCGATGTAGTTGGAGGCCGCGACCATGCCGGCAGGGGCCAGCGCGTTGCCGACCGCCGGGACGCGCTTGACCAGTTCGAGCAGGGTGACCACGTAGGCGGCAGACAGCAGCAGCGAGGTCACGTTGTTGACCGCCACGCCGACCAGCTCCATGGCGCCGTACGCCTGGGACGACCAGGTGAAGAAGATCGCGCCGGGCAGGCCGACGCCGTAACCCAGCCACAGGATCCGGGGGACCAGGTGGGCCCAGCGCTCCGGCTCCTCGAACAGCCGTGACTTGCCGGCCGCCAGGCCGAACAGGAAAAGCGCCATCGCCATCGGCCCCTGGCCGATCCACACGAACATCGCGAGCATCGGATAGGTCTCGGCCTGGAACCGCAGGAAGCTCAGCGGCCCTCCGGTGACCAGCGCCTCGGCCCGGGCGGCGGCCGCCGGATCAGGGACCGGGCCCGCTCCGCCGCCCGGGTCGAGCAGGGTGAGCCCGGCCAGCAGGAGCCAGAGCACCGCCGTCACGCCGATGATCCAGCAACCGGCCTTGACGGCGGTCCTGGGCCGGAGGTTGCGCATCGCCAGCAGGAGGAGACCCAGTGCGGCGTAGAGGGTGAGGATGTCGCCGATCCAGAGCAGGAATCCGTGCACCACGCCCAGGACGGCCAGGCCGAGGCAGCGGCGGAGCGTGCGGACCCTGACCTTCTCGCCCCACGCGCGCATCTGCAGGGTGAAGGAATAGCCGAACAGGAACGAGAAGATGACGTAGAACTTCGTCAGCACCAGGGTGCTGACGGTGAGGGCGACAGGCCCTTCGCTGATGGGCATGGTGCCGACGCCGACGGAGTATCCGGGGTCGGCGAAGAAACCGATGTTGGCGACCAGGATGCCGCCCAGTGCGAAGCCGCGCACCGCATCGATTCCCTGGATGCGGCTGGACGTCGGCGCCACGGTCGGGATCATGTCCTCGATCGTAGGAATCCGGCCGATGGCGCACATCGAACTTTGGGCGTGCGTGCTACGACCAAAGTCGGCATTCGGCATTCGGCATTCGGCATTCGGCAGTCGGCAGTCGGTACGGCGGTCTCGCCGGCTGTCCACAGCGGTCCGCTGATCGGTCCGGACCACACGGCCGGTGTGAGCTGGCCGGTGATCGGCCCCTCACCGCCTCCCGGGCCCGCCACCGGACGGGTCATGCCATCGGCCTCGGACGAGAGGAGCTCACCGTCCGGCCTCGGGAGGATGGCTGAGTGGACCGGCTCCGGGAGGTCGGCCGGGCGGATCGGCTGGGACGTCACGGCGCGGTGTGGCCGTACCGGCGTGGCCGTACTGGCGCGGGCCGGCTGGGACGTCACGGCGCGGTGTGGCCGTACCGGTGTGGCGGATTCTGTCGGAGCCGTCGTTCACACTCGGTGTCTTCTCCCGTTCTCCTCCTGGAGGCTCCGATGGCGAGGCGTAGACCACCGGCACGGAAACGCACCACCCGGCGGAGCCGGAAGAAGAGCGGGATCAGCCCGCTGTGGCTGATCGTCCCGCTGGCGGTCATCGTCGTGGCGCCCGCGGCGCTCAAGGCCCTGGAATCGGTCTGGACGACGCTGCTCGGCGTCGCCGCCGTGCTCGCCGTGCTGCTGGCCGCCGCCGCCTTCGTGGTGCGCCACATGGGTGCGGCCTACCGCAGGGACGCGTTGCTACGCGCCGAGCTGGACCGGCTGGATCCGCGCCGGTTCGAGGAGCTGACGGCCGAGCTGCTGCGGCGCGACGGCTTCGGCCGGGTCCGTGTCGTCGGCGGTGCCGGGGACGGAGGCGTGGACGTCCTCGGCGTCGCACCCGGCGGCCGGCCGTACGCGATCCAGTGCAAGTACTACACGCGGGCGATCGGTCCCGGCGCGGTGCGCGACTTCGTGGGCGCGCTGCAGGCCCGCCCGTACCGAGACCATCAGGGCGTCTTCGTGACCTCGCACCGTCTCAGCGCGCAGGCCGCACGGACGGCCCGCGAGCAGGACATGATCGTCATCGACCGGGACCGGCTGGCCGACTGGCTGCTGGGCGCCTACCGCCTCGGGCCGGGCGGGGGCTCCGCGCCGGCCTGGCTGGTCCGGTTGCGCGGCGGCCGCACGGCGCGGGAGCGTCGGGGCCGGCCGCCGACCGCCCAGGACGACGATCTCGATCTGGGCGGGGCGGTCGCGGAGTGAGGGGGGCGCCTTCGGCCGTGTCCGGCTGCCGGCCCGTGGCTATCCGTCGACCAGGGCGGCCTCGGCCCCGGCGAGTTCCTTCCCCGGGTCCACCATCCTGGCGAGCAGTTCCAGGTCGTCCGGGTCGTAGCGCCGCCTGACCTCGCGCCAGCGCTCGGCGGCGATCCGCAGCAGCGGCACCGCCTCGGAGGGCCGGCCGAGGCGGTGCAGCACCATGCCGTAGTAGCCCGCGGTCTCGACGCCGTACGCGCGGTCGTGTCCCTTCTCCCAGGCATGCCGCAGCAGCGGCTCCGCCTCCGCGTACGCGCCGCGCTGGGCCTTCAGCTTGCCCGCGAACATCGCGGTCAGGCCCATGCCGTCCTCGGCCGCGCGCACGAACCAGCGTTCGGACTCCTGCCAGTCCTTGTGGTGGTGGGAGAGCATGCCCATGGCGAAACAGGCCTCGTGGTGGCCGAGCTCGGCGGCGCGGCGGTGCCAGTGGTCGCGCGCTTCGGGCTCGCGCAGCTCCTTGTGGAGCTCGCCGAGCCGGAAGGCGGCCTCGGCGTCGCCCGCCTCGGCCGCGGGCCTGAACCAGGCGGCCATGTGGCGGGCGGAGGCACCGCCCCAGGCGTGCAGCATCCGCCCGTAGGCGTATCCGGCCCGCACGTCGCCGGCCTCGGCCTGCCGGCGCAGCTCGGGCAGGCGGCGCAGATCCCGGTCGGGGGGGACGGCGTCCTCCTCGCGCAGCCGGGCGACGGTGGCGAGCTGGTCCGCCACGTCCTCGCCGCTCTCGCCGGCCCTGCGGAACCACAGCTCGGCCTCGTCGAGCCGGCGCTGCCGTCTGCACAGGTTGCCGAGGTTCCACTGGGCGGACTCGTGACCGGCGGCGGCCGCGTCCGCGTACCAGCGCTCGGCCTCCGCCAGGTCGCCGCGCTGCTCGTGGAGGACGCCGAGCACGTAGGCGGCGCCGTCGTAGCCCTGCCCGTGGGCGCGGAGGAGGAGCTCGCGGGCCTCGGGCCAGCGGTCCCGGGCCCGTACCTCCTCGACGCGGATCGCGTGGTCGACGAGCGAGGGCGCGCTGCCGAGGGCGGCGGCCCTGCGGTAGTAGCCCTCGGCCTCGTCGAGCAGGCCCGGGTAGTCCTGGAAGTGGCGTTCCATGCCGGACAGCGGATACAGCGCCTCGGCCGCCGCCTCCGCGTCGCCCTCCTGCTCGGCCGCCGCGAGGTCGGCGTCGACCCGGTCGAAGTCGCCGCGGATGCGCTCGAAGAGCTCCACCCAGCGGAAGACGGCGATGTCACCGAGGTCGGCGTCGCTCATCAGGAACTTCGGCGCCTCGTCGAGCTTCCCCTCGCGGGCGAGGAGCTTGCCGAGCTCGATCTTGCAGTCGAGGTCGCCCAGCTCCCAGCCGCGCCGGAACCAGTGGGCGGCCTCGGGGTCGCCGTTCTCCCTGAGGAGGACGCCGAGCCCGTACGCGCAGCCCGCGTCGGTCTCGGCGGCACCGCGGTAGAGCCGCTCGGCGGCCGGCCGGTCTCCGCGGATCTTGCGGTAGCGGGCGAGGGTGAAGGCGGAGAAGGCGTCCCCGGCCGCCGCCGCCCGCTCCCAGTGGGGGAGGCCCTCGTCGATGTGCCCGCCCATGACGAACGCACTGGTGAGACGGCGTGCCGTCTCCCTGTCTCCGGCGTGCGCGGCGGCGACGAGCTTCTCGCCCTCGCTCTGCGGATCGCGCGTCGGCTCCTGTGTCATGGACAGATTGTCCCAGCCACCCGCGGTCGGTGGATCACCGCCCGCGGCCGGCCCTGTTTCCCGATGCGGCCTCCGGAGCGTTTCCCGGTGCGATCTCCGGAGCGTCGTGGGCGTAGCGGGCCTCCGGGGCGCCGTGGGCCTCCAGGGCGTCGCGGGCGTCCATGAGGGCGAAGCCGAGCAGGTTCAGGCCCCGCCAGGTGGCGGGGGAGGCGGCGCGTGCGTCGTCGGCGGTGAGCCCGATGCCCCAGATCCGGTCGACGGGGCTGGCCTCGACCAGCACCCGGCCACGGGTGCCGAGCAGGAAGTCCTTCAGCTCGGGGTGGGCGCCGAACTTGGCGGTGCTGCCGCGCACCACGATCTCGTAGCGGTGCTCGTCCCACGCGGCCTCGTCGAAGCCGCGGACCTCGCGGCCGAGCTTCTTGGCCTCGGCGGGGTGCCCGGCCGCGAGGATCCGCGCGGCGGTCTCGCCGTCGCCGAACAGCCACGCCTTGTGCGCCATCATGTAGTGCTCGGCCGACCGGAAGACGTGCCCGTCCACGGTGAAGGCGGCCTCCCACCACTGGCTGAGGCATCCGGCCCCGACACCGCCGGCACGCGGTGGCCGGTGGCCCCAGAAGAACAGGTGGCGCAACCGCCGGCCGTCCCGCTCGGCGGCGACGGCCTCGGCGACCGAGCGGGGCAGTGTGCTGAGATCGGACATCGTCCTACCGTGCCATGTACGGCTACCGCCCGGCCACCGGGTTACCGGCCCTCCCGACTGTGGCCGCCTACCCGGCCGGGACCGCCTACCTGGCCAGGACCGCTTATCGGGCCGGGGACCGCCTCCACGGCCGTGGCCGCCTGCCCGGCCGTGGCCGTCGCCCGGCGCCGACGGCCACGGGGCGTCCGTCCCCGGTGACGGCTACGGCAGTGTCCATTTCTGGTTGGCCTGGTTGCCGCAGTCCCAGATGATGGTCTGGGTGCCGTCGGCGGGGTTGGCGCCTTCGACGTCCAGGCACCGGCCGGAGTTGGGGTTCTTCAGGGTGCTGTCGGGTTGGGCGGTCCAGTTCTGGGCGGCGGTGCCGTTGCAGGTCCACAGTTGGACCTTGGTGCCGTTGGCGCTGCCGCCGCCGGAGACGTCCAGGCATTTGCCCAGGGCCTTGAGGATCTGGCCGGTGACCGTCCACTGCTGGGCGCCGGTGCCGTTGCAGGTGTACAGCTGGACCTTGGTCCCGTCGGCGGTGGCGGCTCCGCTGATGTCCAGGCACTTGCCCGCCAGCCCCCTGACCGGACCGGTGCGGGCCGGCGGGGTGCCGGTCGACAGGGTGAAGTCGTCCAGGTCGAACAGGCCGGCACCGGTCCCCGCATAGGTCAGATACAGCGTCTGGGCACCCGACGGCACGCCGGTCAGGCCGGTCTGCACATCGGCGAAGGTCTCCCATCCGCCGGTGTTCGGCACGTTCAC
This sequence comes from Streptosporangium sp. NPDC003464, assembly GCF_053588315.1. Lineage (NCBI taxonomy): Bacteria > Bacillati > Actinomycetota > Actinomycetes > Streptosporangiales > Streptosporangiaceae > Streptosporangium > Streptosporangium sp. NPDC003464. The sequence goes on from NZ_JBSFPS010000031.1 coordinate 35,887, forward strand.
CGTGCCGAGGATCGGGCCGGTGGCCGAGCCGGTCCGGACCTGGATCGTGCCGCCAGGCCCGCCGGAGACGACCCTCGCCCGGAACCCCGTCACGCCGGTCAGGTCGACGCCCGCGTACGACGACCAGTCACCGGGATCGATGTAGCCGAGCGTCCTGCCGCCGTGCGCGCCGGTCTTGCTGAACGGCGAGGCCCCGCTGACCGCGCTGTAGGACTCGGCCTCGATGGTCCTGTCCTGCGACGCGCCGATTTCCTTGAGACGGATGTGGCGGAAGGCGGCCTCGTCGCCGTCACCGTGGTTCTGGATGCCGATGTAGCCCTGCTGCAGGCTGCGCGCCGGGTCGGTGTTGGTGAAATCGTTGATCTTGGAGCCGTTGAGGAAGACCTGCACCCGCTCGCCCTCGACCAGCAGCTCGTAGGTGTTCCACTCTCCCGGCGGGTTCAGCGCGGCGTCACGGGCGGCGAGATCGGCCGACTTGAACCCGTAGACGGAGCCGGTGGTGCGGTCGGCGGAGTCGGTCGCGTCGATCTGGATCTCGTAGCCGTTGTTGACCGCCGACCACGGGTCGTCGCTCGCGGGGAAGCCGATGAACACGCCGGAGTTGTCGTCGCCGGCCAGTTTCCAGTCCAGCTTCAGCGAGTAGGAGCGCAGTTCCCTGGCCGAGTACCAGAGCATGCCCAGGCCGCCGGTGGAGGTGAGGGTGGCGTTGGCGTTGGTGAACCCGCCGGGGCCGGCCTGGGACCAGCCGGCCGTCGAGCCGTCGTACAACCTGGTGTAGCCGGTCTCCGGCCGGCAGTCGGCCTCCGTCTGGCCGGCCGCGTACCGGATGCCGCCCAGCAACTGGGCCCTGAAGGCACTGTCGCCGTACGACTCGACGGTGTGGCCGCCGCCGGTGTAGAAGGACCGCCCACCGCCCGTGGCCTTGCACCACGTGATGGGGTGGTCGCCGCCCATCGAGCCGCCGGAGTAGGACGTCTCGTCCAGGGCCGCGAGCACGTGCGCGCTGGAGCGGGGGTTGGTGCGGTAGTTGTACCACTCGTCGGTGCGGGGCCAGGTCTGGCCGAGGTGCGCGGTCGCCGCGTGCGCCCGGTCCTCGACCTTGACGGTGGCCTGCTGGATGGCCGGGTGCGAGGCGAACCACGCGCCGACGAGGTCGCCGTAGAACGGCCAGCCGTACTCGGTGTCGGCGGCCGCGTGGACGCCCGCGAAGCCCTTGCCCGAGCCGATGTAGGACTCGAACGCGCTCTGCTGGCCGGCGTCGAGCACGTCGCCGGTGGTGTTGAGGAAGACCACCGCGGCGTACTGGCCCAGGTTGGCGGCGGTGAACGCGCCGCCGTCCTCGGTGGCGTCGACGGCGAAGCCGTTGGCCGCCCCCAGGTCGCGGATGGTCTGGATGCCCGCGGCGATCGAGTCGTGCCGGAATCCGGCCGTCTTGGAGAACACGAGCACCTTGTAGGCGCTGTCGGCGGCCGATGCCGCCAGACCTGTGCCGGTGCAGGCGATGATCGTGATGCCCGCCACCGTCAGGGGCAACACCCGGCGCAGAAAGTTTCTCACCTTGCGTTCCCTTCTCGGGATGAAGCTCTCAGGATGAAACTCTCGGGATGGAACTTTCGGGACGGAGCCGCCGAAGCTTCCGGGACGGAGCCGCCGGAACCCCCGGGGCCCGACGGCGGGCCGCAGGTCGGGACGGCTACGGCAGTGTCCATTTCTGGTTGGCCTGGTTGCCGCAGTCCCAGATGATGGTCTGGGTGCCGTCGGCGGGGTTGGCGCCTTCGACGTCCAGGCACCGGCCGGAGTTGGGGTTCTTCAGGGTGCTGTCGGGTTGGGCGGTCCAGTTCTGGGCGGCGGTGCCGTTGCAGGTCCACAGTTGGACCTTGGTGCCGTTGGCGCTGCCGCCGCCGGAGACGTCCAGGCATTTGCCCAGGGCCTTGAGGATCTGGCCGGTGACCGTCCACTGCTGGGCGCCGGTGCCGTTGCAGGTGTACAGCTGGACCTTGGTCCCGTCGGCGGTGGCGGCTCCGCTGATGTCCAGGCACTTGCCCGCCAGCCCCCTGACCGGACCGGTGCGGGCCGGCGGGGTGCCGGTCGACAGGGTGAACGCGTCGAGGTCGTACAGCGCGCCGGAGCCGCCCTTGAACACCAGATACAGGGCGGTGGTGCCGGCGGGCCCCTTCGCCAGGGCCGTGGTGACGTTCTGGAACGTCTCCCACCCGCCGGTCACCGGCACCGGGACCGAGCCGAGCAGGGTGCCGGTGCTGGAACCGGCCCGCACCTCCAGCGTGCCGCCGGCGCCGGCGGACGAGACACGGGCGGTGATCGAGGTGACGCCGTCCAGTTGGTAGGGCTGGAAGGCGATCCAGTCACCGTTGTGGATGTTGCCGACCGTCTTGCCGCCCTCGGCGCCGGTGTGGTTGATGGGGTCCACCCCGGACGCGGAGCCGTAGTGCTCGGCCTGGCGGTGCCGGGGCTGCAGCGTCGCCTGGGCGGTGCCCTTCAGGCCGCCCGCGTCGGTGTACTCCGCGGCGAAGATGCCGAAGGTGTTCGCCTCGGTGGAGTGCTCACCGTCCACCTGGGTCGCGATCGAGCCGGTGCAGCCGGTCTTGGAGGTGATGGCGTGTCCGTGGCTGTCGTGGCCCAGCAGGTAGGTCATCGTGACCTTGGAGCAGTCGATCGGACCGTCCTCGGGGTCGGTCACCGTGACCGAGTAGGGGACCGTGTCACCGAAGGTGAACGGCTGCCCGTTCTTCGGAGAGGTGATGGTGAGGACCGGGGCGGTGTTGCCGACCGTGATGATCACACTTGCCGTGCCGGTCGCGCCCTGCGGGTCGGTGACCTTCAACGTGGCGGTGTAGGTGCCGTTGCCGGTATAGGTGTGGGAGGGGGCCGCCGCCGTCGAGGTGCCGCCGTCGCCGAACGTCCACGAGTACGTGAGGGCGCCGCCCTCCGGGTCGGAGGATCCGGAGGAGGAGAAGGCCACCGTCAGCGGCGCCTGCCCGGAGGTCCGGTCGGCCGCCGCCTTCGCGGTCGGCGCCCGGTTGCGGCCGGCGATGTACTCGACGCGGTACAGGGCCGAGTTGGCGTCACCGCCGAAGTAGCCGGTGCCGTAGTCCAGGACGTACAGCGCTCCGTCGGGGCCGAACGCCAGGTCCATCACCTGCTTGCCGGTGAAGGGGAAGGCGCTGATGGCCCCGCGGGAGCCGTCCGAGCCGACCTCGATCGCCTTGATCCAGCCCCGGCCGAACTCACCCGCGAAGAACACGCCGTTCAGGGACTGGGGGAACTTGACGTCCGAGCTCGACGCGGCGTCGTAGCGGTAGACCGGGCCGCCCATCGGCGACTCGGAGCCGCCGCCGAACTCCGGCGGCGAGCCGGCGTCGCCGCCGTACTTGATCCAGGCGGGCTTCGCGGCCGGCAGGGTGGGCCGGCCGGTGTTGCGGGGGGAGTTGTTCGTCGGCCCGCCGGCGCAGTCGTACCTGGCGCCGGAGGCGCCGGAGGCGAAGTCGTACTCGTTGTAAGTCTCGTTCACGGTGTTGTCGCCGGTGCAGTACGGCCAGCCGTAGAAGCCCGGCCCGGTGATCCGGTTGAACTCGACCTGGCCGCTCGGCCCCCGGGAGGCGTTCGAGGCGCCCGCGTCCGGACCGTAGTCGCCGAGGTAGACGACACCGGTCGACCTGTCGACGCTCATCCGGAACGGGTTGCGGAACCCCATCGCGTAGATCTCGGGCCTGGTGCCCGACGTGCCGGGCGGGAACATGTTCCCCGAGGGGATCGAGTAGCTCCCGTCGCCGTTCACCTTGATCCGCAGCACCTTGCCGCGCAGGTCATTGGTGTTCGCCGAGGTGCGCTGCGCGTCGTAGGAGGGGTTGCGGCCGGCGCGCTCGTCGATCGGGCTGTAGCCGTCGGAGTCGAAGGGGTTGGAGTCGTCGCCCGTGGTCAGGTAGAGGTTGCCGGCGGCGTCGAAGTCGATGTCCCCGCCGACGTGGCAGCAGATGCCGCGGTCGGCCGGCACGTCGAGGATCCTCACCTCGCTGCCCGCCTGGAGCTTCCAGTCCGTGGTGAGGGTGAACCGTGACAGGCGGTTGACGCCCTGCCACGCCGACCAGTCGGAGCCGGTGGCCGGGGCGTCGCCGCCCGGGGTGGACAGCGGCGGCGCGTAGTAGAGGTAGATGTGCCGGTTGGACGAGAAGGCGGGGTCCACTCCGACGCCCTGGAGACCTTCCTCGTCATGGTTGTACACCGGCAGCGTGGCGACCACGGAGGTGTTGCCGCCGGCGTCGGTGCGCCGGAGCGCGCCGTCGCGGGAGGTGTGGACGACCGAGCGGTCCGGCAGTACGGCGAGCGACATCGGCTCGCCCATCTCGGCCACGCCTTTGGCGAGGGTGACCTGCTGGTAGTCCGCCGGGTCGATGACGGCGGCGTGCGCCGCCGGGGCGCCGGCGGCCAGGGCGGACGCTGTGGCGCCGGCGACGAGAACAGCGGCCAGCGCCGCGCTCGGTGTCCGTTTTCTCCTGTGATACACGGGCTCTCCAGGGATGGGGGGTTTACCTGGGCGTGGGGGTGTATCTGGGCATGGGTGTATCTGGGCACGGCCGGACGGCACGCGAGCGGGCCGGCGGCAGGACGGCATGCGCGTTGGACGGACCGCGCCACCGGAGGTTCAGCGGCGAGCCGGTAGGACGTTGGACGGTCGGGCGGTGGCGCCCGGGCGGGACGCCGCCGAGGTGGGGGACGGCGCCGTCCGGGCGCGCGGGCGGCCGGGCCCCGGCCCGGGGAGCGGGTCGACGCCCCTCAGCGGGCGCGGCGACCGGTGACGCACAGACTTCCGGCCGCCGGCTGCCGGGACCGTCGTGCGTACCTCCGCGCCCGTTGTTCCGCGAAGATTACGAGCTTCTCCCTTTGGAGTTCTTTTGCCGTGAATGTAAGTACTTACGGCAGCAGCGTCAATACTTTTGATTGAGGATTAAGTACTTTTGCTGAAATATGCAGAAGTGCCCGTTCCGGCGGGGCGACTCACTCGTGCGGGGCGTGGCGGGGCACCTCTCCGACGCTCACACGTGACGAGGCGCCTGCTCCGGCGCTCACGCGTGGCGGGGCGCCTGCTCCGCGCTCACACGTGGCAGGGCGCCCCTCCGGCGCTCACGCGTGAGAGGCGATCTTCCCCAGCCAGGTGGCGGCCTCCTCCGGAGGGAGGGGCCTGTCGACGCGCAGGAGCGGGCGCATCATCGGGTAGAGCCGCCCGATGTTCCAGGTCCGCGGGTAGGGCGGCGGTTTGAGGACGACCACGCGCCGGCCCTCGAAGATCGGGATGTCCGCGGGGACCCCTTCGTTCCAGATCGCGGAGCCGTAGGCGTCGACCAGGTTGAACTGGCCCCGGATCGGCCACACCTCGGGTTCGAGCGGGCCGTCGACGGCGGAGGCGACCCAGCTCGGGTCGGGCCTGTCGACCCCGAGGGAGTCGCCGAGCGCGTCGGCGAGCAGGGTGTGGAGCTGGAAGTTGTCGCCGATGCCGCCGATGGTGAGCTCGTAACCGCGCCCCGTGGCGGGATGCAGGACGAGCAGGGGCTCGTCGTCCAGCACGGCGAGCAGCCGGGTGGGCCAGTCGAGATCGTGGTCCACGGTCGTGGCGGTGGTGATCGCCTCGATGAGCCGCTCGCTGCCGGCCAGGTGGCCCCGGACCGTGCTGGACCTCTGCAGCATCGTGATGGCCGCCATCTTCCACTGGCCGATCTCGGCCCAGCCCTGGGCCAGCCGCTGGGCGTGCTCGTCACCGACGAGAGGGGCGAGCACGGGGACGGAGACCTCGAAGGACTTGCTCTCCATCGGCGGCGGCTCCTCGGGGACGGCGTCCTTCCAGACCGCGGCGTACTCGACGACCAGCTCCAGCGCCTCGGTCAGGCCCTCGCCGAGCTGCCCGGCGAGGGGGGCGGGGTCGGCGCCGAGCTCGGCCAGCCCGCCGAACAGCACGGCGAGGTGCGCCCGCAGCCCGATGGAGGGCAGCTGTTCGAAGAGGCCGGGGGCGCGGGCCACGACGCGGCTCAGATCGCCGGGGCCGGCCTGCTGGGCGGCCTGCCAAAGCCCGCCCATGGCCTCGAAGAGGCCCGGGACGTCCCCGTTCGCGATGGCGCTGTCAAGATCGTCATACTTGTGATCAAGCATCGCAGAATAGTAGGGCATGGCCCCGCCCGGAGCTCTTCCCGGCCGGGCGGGAGCCGTACGGCGGCACCGCGCCGGCCGGGCCGGGCCTCAGCGGGTGGGGACGAAGTCGCGCAGGGCCGCGGGCTGCTTGCCGGTGGTGATCTGCTCGGCGAGCATGCGCCCGGTGATCGGCCCGTGGGTGAGCCCCCACATGCCGTGCCCGCCGGCGACATATCGCCCGGGGGCGTGGGTGGCGCCGACGAGGGGCCGGCCGTCGGGCGTGACGGGGCGCGGGCCGACCCAGGTGTCGGTGCGCTCCTCCCAGGAGACGCCGTCGAGCAGCGGCCGGGCGGACGCGATGATCGCATCGACCCGCCTCTGGTACAGCGGGGCGTCGGCGTCGCGGAACTCCATCGTCCCCGCCACGCGGAGCTTGCCCTGGTACGGCGTGCAGGCCACGCGGACGGCGGGCAGGTAGATCGGCCCGCGCACGGGCTGCTCGGTCGGCACGGTGAAGGAGTAGCCGCGTCCGGCGCGCACCGGCACGCGGACCCCCCACTCCTTGCCGAGCCCGTTCAGCCAGGCACCGGTGGCCAGGACGACGACGTCGGCCCCGACGGAGTCTCCCTCGCTCGACAGGACGGTGTGCCCGCCGGAGCCGGAGCGCACCTCCGTCACCCGGAAGCCGGAGCGGATCGTGCCGCCGCGGGCGGTGACGGAGCGGGCCAGCGACTGGGTGAACTGCCCGGGGTCGACGTAGCGCTGCCCGTCCAGCCGGATCCCGGCCCGCGCGCGGGAGGACAGCTGCGGCGCCTGCCGGCCGACCTCGTCGCCCTCGAAGGCGGTGTACTGGATCTCCAGGCCGGACCGGTTGATCCGCTGGAGCTCGTGCAGGAGGCCCACGGCCTGCCGGGGGCTCTCGAACGCGGCCATGATCGGGGCCTCCACCGTGGGAGCCTCGACGCCGTTGGCGGTGAGCACGTCGAACGCCTCCAGGCACTCCTCGTTGAACGGGAGATTGGCCTGGACGGCGCGGCCCCAGGACTTCCAGGTGCAGTTCATGGCGAACCGGGTGAGGAAGGACCACAGCCCCACGTCGGGGGTGGCGGGCACGTGCAGCGGGGCGCTCCGGTCGAGCAGGGAGCGCAGGCCGTAGCGGAGGATCCCGGGCTCGTTCAGCGGGATGGCCAGTCCCGGCGAGAGCCAGCCCGCGTTGCCCCACGACGCGCCCGCGGCCACCCCGTCACGGTCGACCACGGTGACGTCCACGCCGCGTTCCTGCAGGAACCAGGCGGTGGACAGCCCCACCACACCGGCGCCGATCACCACCGCCGTGCGCGGCCCACCATCGATACCCATGACCACTTCTCCGCTCTGACATGCGCTGCCTGCCACGGGCGTCGCCCGCGTGAGACGAGCATCGCCGCCGTGACGGCGGAACGGTCTGTGCGTGTTGGACAAGCACCGGGGGAGGCGTTGTCCGGCTCCGACAAACAGGGAGGGATCAGGACGGCCTGCCCTGGCCGACGGCCAGCGCGATGATCATCGCCAGCCGTTTCTCCGGCAGTTCGAGCTGCAGGTCAGTGATCTCGGCCATCTTCCGGAGCCGGTAGCGGACGGTGTTGGGGTGGACGTCGAGGCGGCCGGCGGCGACGGCCAGGTCCCCCTGCGCCTCCAGCCAGGCGCGCAACGTCATGATGTAGCGGGTGCCGTGCTCCGCGTCGTGCCGGGTCAGCTCGGCGACCGGGCCGCGGGCGGGGGTCCGCCCCGAGGAGGCGGCCGCGCGCAGGCGCTGCAGCAGGATCTCGTCCCACGAGTCGTCGTAGACGACCGCCAGGTCGCCGCCGGGCCGCGCCGCCCGCAGGGCGAGGCTCTCGTCGGCCTCCTGCCTGCTCGCGGAGAGCTCGGTGGGCCCCGCCGCCCCGCCGACGCCGGCGAAGACGGTGACCTGTCGCGGCAGGACGCCCACGATCGCGGCGAGCCAGTCACGGGCGGGTGTGACGTCGTTCTCGCAGGGCAGCAGCGTGTACAGGGTGTTGCCGAACAGGGCGCTGCGCCCCGGCCGCGACCACCCGAAGCCCGTGGTCGCGCGCTCGAAGGCCAGCAGGATCGCGGCATGCCGCTCCTCGGCGATGTGCGCCTGAAGGGCGATCACCCGGAACCGCCCCCGGGGCAGGCCGAGCCTGCTGACCACCGCGGGCGCGTCGGCCGTGCCCTCCAGCAGCCGGATGACGAGGTCGGACTCCACCTGACGCTCCAGGTCGGCGCTGACCCGGGAGCGCAGCAGGTGCAGCGCGACCGCCCGCGCCCCGTCGCCCAGGACGGTCCGGCGCTCGCCGGCCAGCGGGTGCTCGCACTCGACCCATATCGACCCGAGCAGCTCGCGGCCGGCGCGCACGGCGACGACCATGCGGCCCCTGAGGCCGTGCGCCGGGAAGGGGGCGACGAACAGCGGCTCGTCGGAGGTCGTCAGGTGCGCGAAGACGCCCTCCCGCTCGAACAGCCGGCGCATGGTGTCGGGCACCCGCCTGCCCAGGATCGTCTCCAGCCGCGCCGGGTCGGCGGTCTGCTGCGAACCGGAGTAGGCCAGGACACGTGACATCTGGTCCTCGATCGTCACCGCGCCGCCGATCTCCTTGGCGAGGGTGTCCGCGAAGGCGAACAGGTCGGTCGGCCCCCGCCCCGCCTCGGTCTCGCGGCCTTCGAGCACCAGGCCGTACACCACGCCGAAGAGCTGGCTCCAGGACACCTCCGGCTCCACGAGCAGCACGGCGATCCCGCTGTCCAGGGCGTCCGCCAGGGCGTCGCCGTCGAGCGGCGGGCTACCGCGCACCAGCAGCGCCGCGGCGCGCGCGGCCCGGGCCAGCCGTACGGCGTCGGCCGCCGAGTCCACGCCGACCGACAGGAACACGTCACCGGTCGCCGGGCGGGTGTCGGTCGGATCGTGCACCACGACGCTGCGCAGCTCCACCTCCCGCGAGGCGGGAGCGCAGCACAGCCGGGCGCCGTAACCACCGAGAACGTTCACCAGCCGGTCCAGTTTCAGCATCCGCCGTGCCCATCCATCGCCGGCGCCGCCGCGGTCTCACCCACGGCCGGCTCCCGTACGGCTCCGTCCCACACCCATCGATTCTCCCTCCGACTCCCTCACCGGCGCCGGAGCGCGGTCACGTCGTCAGCAGTTCTACCGTGCCACGCTCGCCGTCGACCCGGATCCTGGCGCCGTCGGGCAGGCGCATGGTCGCGTTCCCGGTGCCGACCACCGCGGGGATGCCGAGCTCGCGCGCGACGATCGAGGCGTGCGACAGGGGCGCGCCCATGTCGGTCACGACGGCGGCGGCGCGGGGGAACATCGGGGTCCAGCCGATGTTGGTCAGTGTCGTCACGAGGATCTCGCCCGGGGCGAGCCGGTCGCCGTCCTCGGGGCCGGCGATGACGCGGGCCACGCCCTCCACGACGCCCGGCGCGCCGGGGAAGCCGGTCACCGTGTCGCTCACCGGGGCGCCGCCGCCCCGGGCGTCGAAGATGTCGCCGCGCCGGTCGGGGTCGGCGGCCCAGCGGACCGGGTCGAAACGGCCGACGATCAGCGTGGGGTAGGCGGGCAGGGCCGCGTAGCGCTCGTAGGTCGCCCGCCGGACCGCCACCTCCGCCGGCGGGGCGCCGTCACCGCGCAGGACGGCGACGATCTCCTGGATCGACAGGAAGAAGAGGTCGTCACCGTGGCCGGTGAGCTCTCCGGCCCGCCGGACGAAGGCGCGCAGTGCCCAGAAGGCGCGGATCACCTCCGAGCGGGTCGTCTCCCGGTCGCGGACGATCGCGTTCCACCGGCTCACCCGCTGGCGCATCTTCGCCGCCTTCACGGGCCGGCGCTTCTCGAACCGCGCCCAGGCCGCCTCCCGCGCCTCCCGCTGGCGCTCCAGCAGCCTGTCCGCGTCGTGCGGGGTGTCGGACATGGCCGCGAGCTGCGCGTCGATCCAGTCAGGGTCCTCGCCGGGGCGGGCGACGGAGACCTCGAACTCGTGCGGGCCGCGGTGCCCGTAGGCGAGGGCGAACGCCTCCCGGTCGATCTCGCCCCGGGCGAGTTTCTCCAGGCCGACGAGCGGGCCGAGGCTGGCCAGCTCCCCGTCGGAGTTGACCCCGGTGAGCATGGCCTCGGCGTCGGTCTCGCCCACCATCCTGCGCAGCCTGTCGCGGGTCCAGACCAGGGAGCTGCCGCCCTGGCGTCCGGCGGCCTCCAGCATCCGGCAGGCGTCGACGAAGTACGGCAGCAGCTCCTGCTCCCACAGCTCGGCCAGCTCGTCCGCGGTGGCCGCGGTCGCGGCCCGCTCGCGCAGCTCCGTGCAGCGCCGCTGCGCCGTGGCGAGGAAGCCGGGCATCCTCTCCAGGCCGGCCGCCACCCTCCTGCGCAGGGTCAGGGCGAGCGGCAGCACGGCCTTGATGATCCGCCGGCGTGAGGTGGGCAGCAGTGGCACGTCCAGGCCCGGCGGGAGCTTGCCGAAGACCTGCTCGGTCGCGCTGATCCGGCCCTGCATGCCCAGCGCCCTGGCCATCGAGAACACGACGCTCAGGTTCATGTAGAACCGGCCGCCGATGTTGCCGACCAGGTCGAAGCCGGGCAGGGCCGAGGCGGACATGGCCTCGTGGATGAAGATCTGGACGAGCGACCACGTGCACGGCGTCATCACGTCGGGGATGGCCTCGCCGAGATTCGCGCCGGTCCACAGGTAGTCGCCGGTCAGGCTGTCGTTCCACTCCTCGACCGGCTGCCTGAGCCCGGTGACCGGACGGGCCTGCACGATGAAGAACGCCCCGTCGTGCGCGGCCCACTCCACGTCCATGGCCGTGCCGTACAGCTCCTCGATCCGGGTCCCGATCCGCGCGAGCCGTACGGCCTGCGCCCGGTCGAGCACGGGCCGGTGGCGCAGCTCCTCGGGCACCGGCTCCTCCCGGGTGCCGCCGGGCGTGCGGACCGTCATGACAGCCTTGTCGCCGACGCGCTCCTCGACGACCTCGCCGCCGGCCCTGTCGACCACGACGACGTCGGGCGTCACCTGTCCGCCGACGACGGCCTCGCCCAGGCCCCACGAGGCGTTGATCACGATCTTGCCGCGCTCGCCGGTGACCGGGTCCGCGGTGAACAGCACGCCCGCCGCGTCGGCGGGCACCAGCTCCTGGACCACCACCGCCAGCGCCACGTCGTCGTGGGGGACGCCGTTGCCGGTCCGGTAGGCGATGGCGCGCGCGGTCCACAGGGAGGCCCAGCAGCGCCTGACCGCGTCGAGCAGGGCCTCGCCCCGGATGTTGAGGTAGGTGTCCTGCTGCCCGGCGAACGACATCTCGGGAAGGTCCTCGGCGGTCGCGGAGGAGCGTACGGCGACCGGCGTGTCGTCGCCGAGCTCCGCGTAGGCCGCGAGGATCTCCGCGGCGGTCTCCGGCGGCATCTCGCGCCCGGCGAACAGGGCCGCGATCCGCGGCGCGGCCTGCTCGGGGGACGCGTCGGCGAGGGCCCGCATGATCAGTCCGTGCAGGCCGTCGCGGGAGACGAAGTCCCGGTAGGCGTCCGTGGTGATGTGGAAGCCCCCGGGGACCGGCAGGCCCGCGCGGGCCAGCCGGGCCAGCGAGGCCCCCTTACCGCCCGCCAGGGCGAGATCGGCCGCCGCGTCGTGCAGGGGGAGGACGTTCACGTCGCATTCTCCTCAGTGCCGAGAGAGGCGCGCAGCTTCCGCTGGGCGGTCTCCACGGCGAAGTCGACAAACTCCAGGGTCGCCCGCGGGACCGCGCGGGCGCCGGCCGCCGGGATCGGGCCGCCGGGCTCCACCGCCCGGCTCCCGACATCGGCCAGCAGCTCGGCCAGCCGCTCGTCGGGCAGCCCGTACCCGGCGGGCAGCATCGGCGGGACGAGCAGGAAGCCGTAGAGGACGGAGGCGAGCGTGGTCATGTGCTCGGTGGGCGAGAGGTCGGTCCGCAGCGCGCCGAGCCTGAGCAGCGCGCTGAGATAGCCCTCGAACCCGGCGGGCAGGTCGGCGGTGGCCGCGCGGTCCCGCTTCAGCCGGGTGAGCTTGCCCAGCACCTCCGAGTCGCCCAGGAGGCTCGCCCTCATCAGCGGTCTCCTCAGCAGCTCGGAGGCCAGCAGCCTGAGCAGGTCGCGGAGCGTGCCGGCTCCCTCCTCGACGCGCAGCCGCACCTGGGAGAGCATCTCGACCCGCTCCCGGCGCAGCAGCGCGGCGAACAGCTCCTCGCGTGTCCGCCAGTGCAGGTAGATCGTGCCCTTGGCGACCCCGGCCCGCCGCGCGATGTCCTCGATGGTGGTCTTGTCGTAACCCCAGCGCAGGATCAGGTCGGCGGCGGTGTCGAGGATGCGGTGGGCCCGCTCCAGCCGGTGGGAGGCGTCCTGGGGTGGCCGCCCCGCCCTTCTGGTCCGTGGTTCCACGGTCTCATCCGCCGTTCGTTCAAAAGATGACCAGATTCGATTATTTGGTCATTTAATTGATACCACACCCCGGTCCGGCGCGGGAGCGGCCGTCCGGAACGGCCGGGCGGGCGAGCGGGCGGGGAGGGAAGGGCACGCGGGCGGAGGGGAAGGGCGTGCGGGACGGCCGGTGACCGCCGCCCGCGGCGGTGCCGGACCGGCGGTGTGAAATCCCGGAGATCGCCGTGTCAGGAGCCTGGAGCGGGGAACGGGATCGGGCATGACATCCCCCACCCCCGAGGCCGGGCAGGTATCCCTGAAGCGGGCCATCGGCCCCAGACTGCTCCTCCTCTTCATCGTCGGCGACATCCTCGGCACCGGCGTCTACGCCCTCACCGGCAAGGTCGCGGGCAAGGTCGGCGGCGCGCTGTGGATGCCGTTCCTGATCGGGTTCGTGATCGCCGTGCTGACGGCGATGTCCTACGTCGAGCTCGTGACGAAATATCCGCGGGCGGCCGGAGCCGCCCTCTACACCCAGCGCGCCTTCCGGACGCCGTTCCTGACGTTCATGGTGGCCTTCGCGGTGATGTGCTCGGGGCTCACCTCGGCCAGCGCGGCGGCGCGGGCCATCGGCGGCGACTACCTGAAGACGTTCGTCACGGTGCCCGGCGTCATCGTCGGCATCGTCTTCATCGTGGCGGTCGCGCTGCTGAACTACCGCGGCGTGTCGGAGTCGGTGAAGACCAACATCGTGTTCACGCTCATCGAGCTGACCGGGCTCGTGGTGATCATCGTCATCGGTGTGTACGCGGTCGCCACCGGCGCGGGGGAGCCCGCCCGGCTGACCGAGATCCGCACCGACCAGGAGGGCGGCCTGTTCATCGCCCTGCTCGGGAGCACCGCCCTCGCCTTCTTCGCGTTCGTCGGATTCGAGGACTCGGTGAACATGGCCGAGGAGACCCAGGACCCCTCGCGCAACTTCCCCCGCGCGATCTTCCTCGGGGTGGCGATCACCAGCGCGATCTACATCCTCGTCGCCCTCACCTCCTCCCTCCTGGTCGACTACCGGGTCCTGGAGAAGTCGTCCGGGCCCCTGCTCGAGGTGGTCAAGGCCGGGGGGATCAGCTTCCCGCCCCAGCTGTTCGCGGTGATCGCGATGTTCGCCGTGGCGAACTCCGCGCTGATCAACATGATGATGGCCTCCCGTCTGGTGTACGGCCTGGCCAACGAACGGGTCGTGCCGCGCGCCCTGGGCCGGGTCGATCCGCGCCGCCGCACCCCCGTGGTCGGCATCCTCTTCACCACGGCGCTCGCCATCGCCCTGATCTCGACGGGAGAGATCTCGGGGCTCGGCGACACCACCGCCTTCCTGCTCCTGTGCGTCTTCACCGTCGTGAACGTGGCCGTCCTCGTGCTCCGCAAGGACACCGTGGACCACCCGCACTACCGGGTGCCGACGATCCTGCCCGTGCTCGGCGCCGTCCTGGCGTTCGTCCTGGCCAGTCCCCTGACGGGCCGGCCCGCCGAGGTCTACATCCGGGCGGGCGTCCTGATGGGCGTCGGCCTGCTCCTGTGGGTGGTCAACTGGCTGGTGACCCGCCGTCAGACGTCCGCCGTGTGATCGGGCGGCGCCGGCGCCGACGTGCTGGTCAGTGCTGTTCTTTAGGCAGTCCGCACCATCTGTTGATGGTCGAATACGTGTTATCGGTGGCATATCCGGAGATCTCAATAGCGATCGGAAAATGCCGTCCGGCATTTGAGGCGCGGCGACCGCCCGGGGGTCCGGCGACCGCCGGCCGTGGGGGAAGTTCTCCGGCCGGCGGGCGTGAGGCCCCGGCGCTCCGCCCGTGACCGGTCCCCGTCCCGGGAGGCGGCCCGCGGCAAGGGCGAGCCGTACGGCTTCGAGAAGGGGCATACATGGCGAACCCAAGGAAAGCCCCCGTACTCGCCGCTGAGATGGCTGCCGAGTTCGCGGGCACGCTGATCCTGATCCTGTTCGGGGTGGGCGTCGTGGCGCAGGTCGTCGCGGCCCACCTCGGCGATCACGACAGCATCGCGTGGGCCTGGGCATCAACTGAGGG
>NZ_JBSFPS010000032.1:0-48571 GCF_053588315.1 Streptosporangium sp. NPDC003464
GCCAGCGACGCACCAACCACAGTGATTCGGTTCATGGGGCGAAGGTACCCTACCGGGGTATATGGGACCGGGGTCTCCCGCAGGCCGGGCCGCACCCGGGGCCGGCCCAGGTGGTGCCGGTCCAGCCAGCGGGCGATGGCCCGGCCGATGGCGTCGGGCTGGTCCTCGGGCGCCTGGTGCCCGGCGGGGCCGATGCCCTCCACCTCGAGCGAGGCGGCGTGCCGCCGGGCCCAGGCCACGACCTCCGGGGAGGCGATGCCCACGCCGTTCTCCACGGTGAGCAGGAGCTTGGGCACTTCCGGGGTGTCGGCGAGCCACTCGCCGTAGGCGTCCATGCGGTCGGCCACGTCGGCGGGCTCGCGGTCGAACGGGATCTCGCGGGGCCAGCGCAGCAGCGGCTTGCGCGAGGCCGGGTCGGGATAGGGCGCCCGGTAGACGTCCAGGTCCTCCTGGCTGATCCCGGTCCGGATGGCGAAGGGGTGGGGGAGGGCGCCCTCGATGGCGAAGTTCTGCTCCAGCAGCATGGTCTCCCCGAGCCCGGGAGTGCGCAGGGCGCGGCTGTGCTCGGCGACGTCGGCCGGCAGTTCCGCCCAGGTCTGCGGCCGCAGGAAGGTCTCCAGCAGGACGATGCCGCGCACATGGCCGGGGTGGCGGGCGGCCCGGTCCATGGCCAGCGCGCCGCCCCAGTCGTGGCCGACCAGGACGGCCTGGTCCAGGTCCAGTGCCTGGAACCAGGCGTCCAGGTAGCGGGCGTGGTCGACGAAGCGGTAGTCGATGTCGGGCTTGCCGGAGGCGCCCATCCCGATCAGATCCGGGGCCAGGACCTTGGCCTGGCCGGCGACGTGCGGGATGACGTTGCGCCAGATGTAGGAGGAGGTGGGGCTGCCGTGCAGGAACACCACCGGCAGATCACCGGTCCCGGCCTCGACGTGGGCGATGTGGGAGTCGATGACTGGAGTGGTAGGCATGATCGTGGTGTCCTCTCCGGACGGGTACGGGCTTCATCGGGTCGTACGGCTGGTGTCCGGACGCCGGTGTTCGGACGCCGGCCTCTTGGCGGGGCCGGACGGTGGTGGGCCGGGCAGTGGTGGTCAGGGCGCGGGCCGCGGTGCCGCGACGGGGGTCAGGCGGCGTCGGGTTCGGCGTTCACACACGTGGTGATGAGGGCCAGGACGGCGGCGGTGATCGGGATGTCGACGGACAGCATCCACCGCCAGGCCGGGCCGGCGCTCCGGCGGCGTGGCGGTCACCGGGGTCGCCTGCGACTGCACGGACATGGAAGCTCTCCCGACGGTCCGAGGTGATCAGGCGGTCCGGCGGCCGGCCGCACCCCACAGGTCGAGGCCGACGTAGGCGGCCCGCCAGTCGTTCTCGTAGGCGGTGCGCAGCGGTTCGGGCATCCGGCCGAGGATGGCCGCGGCGCGGTGGGGGTCGAGGTCGTCCAGCAGCCACGGCAGGTAGCGTGGCGCGGCGGTGCCGATCCGCTCGCGCTGCCGCCGGCCGAGCCGGCCCCACTGCTCCTCGTCGAGGGTGGCGTCGATCAGTGTCAGCGCCTCGGCCTCCTCGTGCTTGAGGTGCCCGGTCAGCCCGGTGTGCAGCGCGTCCACCAGCTCGCCGAGCCGCCGCGGGCCCGTCTCGCGGTCGGCCAGCGCGGCGTCGATGGAGTCCAGCAGCGGGTCGATGATCGCGTGCTCGGCCTCCATCGCGTCCAGCAGGGCCAGGTCGGCCGGCCGCTCGGCCAGGATCTCCGCCATCACCGGCCAGAGGGTCTCGTCCTCGGACCGGTGGTGGGCGTGCAGGTAGGTCTTGAACATCTCCCAGCCCACAGCCGACTTCAGGATCAACCGGGGGTCGTCACCGCCCCTGGCGGTGATCCGCGCGATCCGCTCCAGCTCCCGCCGCAGGGCGTCGTGCATCACGAACATCATCGACATGTCCAGCCTGAAGCTCATTTCCCGCTCCTTCAGTGATCTCTGCGCTCCGCAGGACACCGACGCTAATCCGCATCTCCGCAACCGTCAACTCTCCAACTATCAATAGATTCCAGCATCAACACATTGGACCATCAACACTGGTAGGCTTACGCCGGGGAGGTGGGATCTGTGTCCGACCAACGGAGAGAGGCCGTCGACGAGGAGTCCGGGCCACTGCGCGGGACCATCGGCCATCTGCTGCGCCGGGCCTTCACCGGCATCACGGCCGAGGCCATGCGGGACGGGCCGCAGTCCCGCGACTTCGTGGTGCTCGACGTGCTGGCCGACGAGAACGCCCGCTCGCAGCAGGACCTCGCGCACCGCCTCGGCGTCAACCGGACGATCATGGTCAAGCTGCTCGACCGGCTCCAGCAGGCCGGCCACCTCACGCGGACCCGCAACCCGGCCAACCGGCGCACCTACGTCCTGTCGCTGACCGACGCGGGCCGTACCGCCCTGGAAGGCATGCGCCAGGCCGTCGCCGACCGCGACGCCCAGCTCACCGCAGCGCTGACCACTCCGGAACGGCACCGCCTCAACGAGCTGCTCAGCAGGCTGATCGCCCACGACGAGCAGCCCACCATCCCGAGCACCGAACACCTCATCGCCCAGGCCCACTACCGCCTGCGCCGGCTCGGCGACCACAAGCTGGAGGACTACGGCCTGCGCACCCGCCACTTCGGCCTGCTGCCCGCCCTGGAGCGGCTCGGCCCCTGCCCCCAGCAGCAACTGGCCCGATATCTGCACCTCACCGAACCGGCCACCGCGTCGCTGGTCGAGGAGCTCGTCCAGGCCGGGCTCGTGGTCCGGGGCCAGGACCCGCACGACCGCCGCCGCTACGCCCTGGAGCTCACCGGCCTCGGCCGCGCCCGGATCCCCGTGGTCCGCGACGCGATGCAGGGCGTCGAGCACGACATCGAGGAGATCCTCGGCCCCGACGGCACCGCGGACCTCCGCGACCTGCTCACCAAACTCCTGTCGCGGGCCGGTCAGCGGGAGTCCTCGTAGCGATCGCGGAAACCCCACGGACCTGTCTCTGACCTGCGGCTATGTCTGAGCGTGGAGATCGCCGGTAGAGATGATCATGTGAGGAAACCCTGATCGGTAGCCGCGGCCGTGGGGCTGGACGGACATCGGAAATCCTGGTAAATGGCCTGTGGAACTGTCGATCGAGCCCGTGTCGAATGACCGTTCCCCGCTGGAGCGGCCGTCAGCGCGGGCGGGCCAGGCCGTGTTCGTAGGCCCAGATGACGGCCTGGACGCGGTCTCGCAGCTCCAGTTTGGCCAGGATGCGGCCCACATGCGTCTTCACCGTGCCCTCTGACAGGAACAGCAGGCCCGCGATCTCCGCGTTCGTCCGTCCCATGGCGATGTGGCGCAGGACTTCGCGTTCGCGGTCGGTCAGCGGGTCGGGCCCCGGTGTGGGGAGGGTGGGAGCCACGTGATCGAGCAGGCGACGGGTGGTGGAGGGCGCGATCACCGCGTCGCCCTCGTGCACGGTGCGCACGGCCGCCAGCATTTCCTCGGCGGGCGCGTCCTTGAGCAGGAATCCGGAGGCCCCGGCGCGCAGCGCGGCGAAGGCGTACTCGTCCAGATCGAAGGTGGTCAGCACGATCACCTTCGGCGCCCCTGGAACCCCTGCGAGCAGCTCGCGGGTGGCGGCCACGCCGTCCATGCGAGGCATGCGCACGTCCATGAGCACGACGTCGGCCTGCACGGCGCGCAGCCGGGCCAGCGCGTCGGCGCCGTCGCGGGCCTCGCCCACGACCTCCATGTCCGGTTGCGCCTGGAGCACCATGACCGTCCCCGTCCGCACGAGGTCCTGGTCGTCCACGACGAACACCCGGATCACATGCTCTCCTTCTGGTACGGCAGGCGGGCGACCACCGCGAACCCGCCTTCTTCGCGCGGCCCCGCCTCCAGCGTGCCGCCCACAGCCGACATCCTCTCGCGCATTCCCGCCAGGCCGTTGCCCTGGCCGTCCGTCGTCCCGCAGCTCGCGCCGTCGTCGGTGACGGTGACGACCAAGGCGTCAGGTGTCCAGTCCACGTGCACGGCGGCCGTCGCGGCCGGGCCCGCGTGCTTGAGCGTGTTGGTGAGTGCTTCCTGGACCACCCGGTAGGCGACAAGCTCGGCGGCCGGGCCGATGGAGCCGGCCGTACCCGTCTCGACCGGGCCGGCCGCGCTCGATGCGGACAGCAGGGCGGGCAGGTCGGCCAGCCCGGGCGACGGGGCCAGCGGGGCGGTGTCGGTGCGGAGCACGCCGACCAGGCCGCGCATCTCCGTCAAGGCCCGGCGGCCGGTCTCCTCCACGGTGGCCAGCACCTCGGCGGCCCGCTCGGGCGCGAACCGGCCGCCTCTCGCCTGGGCGACGATCACGGCCAGGGCGTGCGCGACCACGTCGTGCATCTCGCGCGCGATCCTCGCCCGCTCGGCCAGCGTCGCCCGGGCGGCCGACGCCTCGGCCTGCTCCTCCAGCAGCGCGACGTAGGCCAGCTGGGTCCGCCGGTACAACCCGAACCCCCAGGTCGCCATCACCATCGAGGCCAGCAGGCCGAGCAGCAGCCACGGATCGGGCCCCAGGTGAGCGGCGGTGACCGACGGGTCATGGGCGAATCGGTAGGCCGCCGCCCCGGCCCCGGCGAGTCCCGCGACCAAGGGCGGGAAACGCCTGCCGTACACGGTGCAGGAATAGATGGCGATCGGGAAGACGGCCACGGACGGCAGCATGAGGAACAGCCCGGTCACGGCGGCCTGGACGGCGAAGGCGGCGGCGACCAGGAAGAACGCCCAGATCTCCCGCCGGTAGGCGAGGGCCGCGTGCGCCACCAGGCAGGCGCCCACCAGCAGGGCCGCTCGAACACCCGGCACCGACAGCACCGCCATCACCACCGACAGCGACAACAGCGGCACTCCGACGACGAAGGCCAAGGCCAGGTCCGCGCGCCGCGGCATCACCGTAGCGTCGCCCGCTGGTAGGAGAGCGTGGCCCCGCCGACCGCCAGCCCGAACAGCAGCCAGCTTCCGTACACGAGCCCAACCGTCACCACCGCCGCGTGGTCGGACAGGGGCACAGGCCCTTGGGTGAGGCCGAGCATCTGCGACAACGTACCGAAAACGGACATGGCCCCCATGGTGGTCAACATAGCAGCGCCCGTCCAACCACCCGCCAGCACCAGCCGCCGCGGCAGCCACCGCCCCCATCTCTGAACCAGGGCCAGCGAGCCCACCGCCCCGATGAGCAGCATGATCAGCTCGCCGTACGGGAAGCCCTCGGCATAGCCCATCGGACGCAGCAGCGTACCGCCCAAGGACCAGTACAGCTTGGCCATGGGATAGACGAACCCGATCGCGAACGCGCTGTAGCCGAGCCACGCCCCGCCCGGGACCCTGAGGCGAGGCAGCAGCAGCGCACCCAGCAGCGTGCAACCCGTCAGGCTGAGCCCGCGCAGCGCCATCCCGGGCCAGTCCACGCGTGCGAAGTCTCCCGCCGGGATCCCCGTGACGGCGAAGAACGCACGGAAGCCGTCGAGCACGACGCCGCCTGCCGACCACAGCAGCAGTACGGCGGGCAGCAGCCCCGCCGGGTGCGGTCGTACCACGAAGATCGCGCCCAGCGCGGCGGCCAGGACGGTGACCCAGTGCGGCGCGAAGCCCGTGGTGTAGGGGAGCGTCGGCAGCGGCACGAGCGCGAGTGCCACGACGAGCGCGAGAACGATCAGCGCCGAGATCTGCATCCGTTGAAGTCGCATGACGCCAACGATCCCGGCCGAGACCCGCGGGCCGCGTCTGCGCCAGGTCCGGACGAGATCTGACCTGAGAGGTATTGACACGGCTTGTACTCTCATGAGCTGTCGGCCCGCCGGCCGCGTCGGCGCTCTCAGCGTTGGTGGCAGGTCAGGGCGTGACGATGGCGAAGTCCGGTGTGGGGTCCTCCAGGACGGCGGTCAGCCGCCGCAGGACGCCGAGATCACCGTCGTGGTCGATCCGTCGACGTCGTCGCCGGGCGAGCAGGCCGAGCAGGCGCTGTTCCGTCAGCCGTAGCCTCAGGTCCGCTCCGTCGCCGGACGTCGTCCGCTCGTGGATCATGGCTCCGTTGGACATCGTGGTGCGGTGGCGCTCGTCCAGGTCGGTGAGGTGCCAGTCGATGATGAAGCGTTCGTCCCAGGTGTTGGGGCCGTGAACGCGGATGGCCAGGGAGTCGAAGATCTGTTCCGCGGTGAGCGCGCGGAACCTGTCCGAATGCGCACGTTCTGGTCGTGAAAGGGAAGGTCTGCCGTGGGACCGTGGTGCCCGCACCCGCCGCCGCGGGCAGCCCGGCCGGTCGCGCGTACGCGAACGCCTGCGGCACCAGCACCGCCCACAGCGACGACGCCGCAAGCAGGTCCGCGCGCAGCCACGCGCGCCGGTAGCCGCGCAGCGCCACCCAGCCGGGGACAGCAGACCCGCTCGTCCCCGCTGCCTCCCCTCCTGTGGCCGACTTCTGTTCCGTAGCCAAGCCGAGACCAGGGGAAGCCTGCGAGATCGTCAAGCATCATCCCAGGTCAAAGAGGGTATGCCAGGCGCAATCGGAAGGAGTGGTGTCGATGGGGCCCTTGGGGAGCTGCTGCCTTCCGCCTTGTCCGGGGCGATCGGCCCGGTCCCGGTCATGACGGTGAGGTTCCCGCGACCGGCCATCGCGGAAAGGCCGGTCGGCGAGCGGTTGGGCAGGCTGCTGCCGTGACCTGGTCCGCCGCCCGCCCCGAAAGCGCGCAATACGGGCTGACCTACTACGACTCCAACGGAGCCGCCGCCTGCCAGGAGGGTGATCATGGGTGAGGCGTTCGCCGACATGCTGCCCTACACGCTGGGCCTGATCGTCTCGCCGTTCCCGGTCGTGGCCGTCATCGCGTTGCTGATCAGCGCCAACGGCCGCGCCAAAGCTCTGTTGTTCGAGGTCACCTGGCTGATCATTAGCTGGGTCGTGCTGCTGGCCCTCATCATGCTGCTGGGCGCCGCCGGCGATACCGGCCGTGAGGCACCCGCCTGGGCCGGTTGGATCAGCTTGATCATCGGCGTGTGCCTGCTCCTGACAGCCTCCGTCGGCATCCGCAGGGCCGTCCACCGCAAGGAGGGCAGGGATCCCCGGGTGCCTGGCTGGATCGCCGCGATGGACACCATGACCAAACCCAAGGTTGCCGGTACGGCGGCCGTGCTCATCGTGGCCAACCCGGTCAACCTCGCCTCCCTGGCGGGCGGCGCCATCGCCGCCCGCCAAGAGCCCTTGCCCCTGGGGCGGCAACTGATCCTCGCGGCCGTGTTCGTCGTCATCGGCAGCCTCGGAGTGCTCGCCCCCTACGTCACCGCGCTCAGCAAAGACGGTCCACAGCGTCTGCAGCGGATGCGCGGCTGGCTGATCCGGCACAACAGCGCCCTCACCCTGCTGCTGATCCTGGTGTTCGGCATGCTGTTCCTCGCCAAAGGCCTGCGCGGCCTGCTGACCTGAGGCCGGCACCCGTCTTGCGCATGCTGCGCGAGCACGACGAGACCACCGCTGGAGGGCGGGCGCCTCACACTCCCTCCTCGGTTGCTCGGCCAGATAGTCCGTCACCGGCCATGGCATTTCGAGGGGATCCTCCAGGAACAGCCCCTTGTAGGGGGCTGCCCCGACTGCCTAAACAGATCTTGCGTGCCCCAGCTACCTCAAGGCGCACACCGGCCCGACGACGATCGGCTCCGGTTACGGCTACAGCGCCGTGCAGTCGATGCTGCTGGCCGCGGAGGCCACCGTCTGGGTGCACTACAACGTCGGCTACGGGAACAACGTCGCCATCCGCGGCGACGCCTCACCCCTCAGCCGGAACACCGGGCAGGCGTGTGTGAACCGGGCCCCGACCTCTGGAAGTGCACGGTCAGCGGCATCCCGGGCGCCACCACGTTCCGGTACAAGGTGCTGATCAACGACAGCACCTGGCCCACCGGTTCGAACCACACCGGCGTCAGCGGCCACGGCCACGACGTCACGCCTGTCTTATAGCCCGGTTCTTCCAGCCCGGTGCGGCGCGCTCCCGGACGTGGTCGGGGAGGGCCCCGCGCATAACCTCGCGCCCCACTTCATCCCCAGCATCAGGGAGAATCCTTGCGGAGTCCATCCATGGCCGTCGCCCTCACGGCGGCCGCCCTGCTCTGCCTGCCCGCCGTGTCCGCGGCGGCGCAGACCGATCCCGCGCTCGGCCCGGCCGAGACGGCGTCGGGCGGCGACCACACCGTCACCCTCGTCACCGGCGACAAGGTGAAGGCACGCCTGAAGGACCACGACGTCTGTGTGCTGTCGGTAGAGCCTGGCGAGGGACGCGCCGGCGTCACCTTCGCCATCACCGACCGCGGCGACCAGGTGTCGGTGGTCCCCTCCGACGCCGCCCCGCTCATCCGCGCCAACCGGCTCGACCCCCGGCTGTTCGAGGTCGGCACGCTGATCGCGGACGGCTACGACGACGAGCACAGCCGGTCCATCCCGATCATGACGACCTACGGCAGGAGCATGACCACCCAGAACGCCGACCGGGCCGGCGTCGCACTCGGCCAGGCGGCCAAGCGCCGCAAGGAAAGCGGGCAACCCATCAGCATTGTTTAACCATCCGATAATTCGTGACGGAATGTGCCCCTCATCCGCCGGGGTGGTGGAGCTGCCGCCGGCGGTTTCACTGCACCCGCCCTTCTGAAAATGGTCCGGCACCTCAAGCAAGGTGTCGGACCATTTGGTCAATTCTCATCGATTGGCGGCAGGGGGCAGGGGGCGGATAATTCTGGCTTCTATATTGCGATGTGTTTACAGTGAGCTATTTCGTCGTGGCTGACGGGCGGTCTCGGTGTAGTGCAGGACGAGGATGGCCTCTGAGCGAGAAAGCTGAGAGTTGCATCGAGTCGGAGATCATGAGTCCGGTCTGGGCGATGAACCCGGTCAGTAGCTCGGGCTGGTACACAGGTTGAATTCGTAGAGTCATAGAGTTGTGACTGTTTGCTGTGTCGGGTGTACGGCCGAGGTCTGCGGTAGGGGCAAAGGGGCGGGTACACGCCCGCCGAGCAGCGATGACGGAGCGAGCAGGCGCGGATGCGGGCGGCTGACTGCTTCGCTGAGGCCGCCGGCTACGCAGGAACGCTGGCCTCGTCTAGATCGTTTCTCCTTGAGATCGGTGACTGCGGCCAAGGAGGCGTACATGGGGCTCACGCCACGGAGTCATTCATGGCAATGGGGCAAGGCGCGCGCCCAGATGCAGGTCACCGCGGTCACAGCGGCGGCCCCGCTCCTCGTCCTTGGCGTCGTGACCGCGATCCTGCTGGGATTCTCCTGGCGCGGGCTGTTATGGGGTTTGGGGTTGGCCACCCTGGCCGCGGTGGTGCCGTCCTTATTGGTCCTCCTGTCGGGGAGGCTGTCATCGAACCTGGCAGACCCTACTTCGGCAGGTCCCGCGACCACGGTTTTGCACCTGAGGGCGGGCGTGCTCCTTGAACTCGCCCGCCTGGGCGTTGTGACGTTCCAGGATCTACAGCTTCGCGATGCAGTCTGGCTGGGGCTCGGCGTTCAGTCCCTCAACGTGCTGGTCGGCCTCGTGTTGTACACCGGCATAGTGACCCTTCGCCCGTCTCCGCTCGACCTGGAGCAGGCTGCGGCGGGCTACTCGGATTCGTACTCCTACGGGCAGGGCGTACTCGGATTCGGCCGCAACACGCTGGTGGAGGTGGGACTCTCGCTGCTGCTGGCATTGAGCCCGTGGCTGGCCTTTGTCACCGTTCCCGTGGGCGCCATCTGGGAGGCCCTGACAGGCAAGACTCAAACAACCCCGCGCACGCGTGCACGCTGATTCCAGCGCAGGCACTTCGGCCCCGCGCGCCCCTGCTGAAACCAGCCCCAGGCTGGGTTACGGCGGTCGGAAGTCCAGGCCGGCCGCGTGCCGGGTAGGAGCCCGCCAGATCCGGCTCAGCCGGCACAGCAGGTTGAATGCGTAGATTCACAGGGTCATGACGGTTCGCCGTTTCAGGTGTACGGCCGAGGCATGCGGTACGGGCAAAGGGGCGGGTATACGCCCGCCGAGCAGAAACGGCGGGAGCGGTTACGACTGGAGGCGGCCGGGCGGTTCGAGGCTGGGCAGCCCACCCGGGAGGTCGCTCGTAAGCTGCGGGTGCACGAGCGGACGGTGGCCCGATGGCGCAGGGCCT
Organism: Streptosporangium sp. NPDC003464; assembly: GCF_053588315.1. NCBI lineage: Bacteria > Bacillati > Actinomycetota > Actinomycetes > Streptosporangiales > Streptosporangiaceae > Streptosporangium > Streptosporangium sp. NPDC003464. The sequence goes on from NZ_JBSFPS010000032.1 coordinate 10,170, forward strand.
GGTTGGAGGGCGGCGTCGAAGCGCTGCGGTCCAAGGGTCCGGCGTCGCCGGAGAAGCTGTCGAGCCAGCAGTGGGCACGCTTGGAGACCGAATTGAGCCGAGGCCCGCTGGCGCACGGATTCGGCGATGACCAGTGCTGGACCCTGGCCCGGGTCAAGACGCTGATCGGCAAGCTGTTTCACATCGGCTACACCATCGAGGGCGTCAGCAAGCTGCTGCGACGACACGGCTGGTCGGTGCAGGTACCGGCCCGGTGCGCCCTGGAACGCGACGAGCAGGCCATTGCCACCTGGAAGGCCGAGGTGTGGCCGGCCGCAAAGCCACCGCGGCGGACCTGGGCGCCTACATCTGCTTCGAAGACGAGGCAGGCCAGGGGCTGAGGCCGCCGAAAGCACGCACCTGAGCACCGCGAGGCGCCCGCCCGGTGCTGACCGTACGGGACAGACGCAGGGGCCGGGTCAACATCGCCGGCGTCGTGGCCTACCGACCCGGCCGGCGAACGCGCCTGCTGTACAAGCTGCTCGTCTACCACGGCCGCAAGGGCGAACCCAAAGCTTCGCCTGGAGCGACTACCGCGATCTGATCGTGGCCGCCCACCAGCTGCTCGGCGCTCCCCTTGTCTGGTGCTGGGACAACCTGAACGTGCACCTGGTGGCCGAACTGACCGCCTTCGCCGAGGAGCATGCCGACTGGCTGCGCATCTACCGACTGCCCGCTTATGCGCCTGAGCTGAACCCGGCCGAGGGCATCTGGTCGCTGCTCAAGCGGGACATGGGCAACTTCGTCGTCGCCGACCTGACCGGGCTCGTCCGGATCATTAAGCGCAAGCTCAAGAAGATCCAGTACCGGCCACACCTGATCGACGGCTGCCTCGCCCAGACCGGACTCACCATCGAACACCCCTGGAACACATGACCGGCTCTACGAATTCAACCTGTGTACCGCATGCGTTTGAGCCGGTGCTTGATCAAGGCGGTGAGCTCATCGATGCCGCGGACGGCGAAGTTGAGCAGGGTGATGCGCAGGTTGGACCAGATGCCCTCGGCCGGGTTGAGGTCGGGCGCGTACGGCGGTAGCCGGTAGACCAGCAGCCAGTCGGCCTGGGCGGTGATCCACTCACGCATCCGGGCGCTGACGTGCTCGGGCAAGCTATCCCACACCAGCGAGATCGGGCCACCGAGCTGAGCATGGGCGTCGTGCAGCAGGGCCTTGAAGTCGGCTGCGACGAAGCCTTCGTTCGCCCCGGCGCTGGTGGTAAGTGATCGTGCGATAGATCAGCCGGACGCGGCGGCCGGGCTGGATGCGGATCAGGGCGGCGATCGAAACCCGGCCCCGATCACCATAGGAGACCTCCAGCACCGGGGTCTGGCCCATGCGGGCCCGGGTCCTTCCTCGGGGCGGTCTCAGGATTTGGCCGGATTCGTCGGCGAACACCAGCCACGATCCCCAAGCCGCCCAGGTGCTTTTATCGCCGGCCACACCCGCCTCGTCCACTCGGCGACCCGCGCGTTGTCGCGTCGGGCGGCCCAGTGCGCCGGCACCTGGAACGACCAGCCCAATCGCCTCAGCAGATACACCACATCACGGGCGGTGTAGGACACGTGAAACGTCTCAGCGATCAGCGTGGCGACCCGCGACGCCGTCCAGCGCTGGTCACTCCATCCATAGGTGGCGGCTCCCTGCTCCAGCGCCGTCTCCAGGTGCGTCAGCTGCTCATCGGTCAGTTTGCAGCCGGTGCCGCTGGCTCCCTTGGACGCCAGCGCGGCCTTGCCGGCAATCTGCCATGCCCGATGCCACTCATAGGCCGACTTGCGCGTCACTCCCAGCTGTTGAGCCACCCGCGGGGGCCTGATGCCTCCGGCGAACATGTCCGCCGCCCGCAACCGCAGCGCCTGTCGCTGTTCCGCACCCGCGCAGACAGCCCTCCGCTTCTGTCTGAATACCTCATACATCCAGGCTGTCACCCGCGAAAACGGTCCTGATCACGGGGCGTGAGCTTGTCACGCCTACGTTTCTTGATCGGTACGGCGTCAATAGAAGGCGATGATGCGCCGGGCAGGACCGTCCACGGTCATCATTCCGCCGTAGGGAAGAATCCATTGGGGATCGGTGTGCCCGAAGTCCACGCCGAACACGACCATGGCCTCAGGGTGGTAACGGTCGAGGATCCGCAGGATCGTTTCGCGTTGCTCGGTGCGGTAGCTCTCTCGTTCTTCAGGACTGCTGACCCTGGACAGATTCGTGGCTTTCGCCGTACCGACGAGGATCGCCGGAAACTGTGCGAGCAGTCCGCGTTCGCCGGCATTCCGCAGCATGCGGAACACCTCCTGCCCCGGCGGCATCTCCTCGGACGTCTCCAGCAGCAGCACACAACCGGCGTAGTCCTCGACCGCACGAATCCATCGGCCGGCGGCCAGATTCCAGTGCAGGATCTCCAGGTTGCCACCCCAGGTGGGCCCGGTGACGACCCGATCGGGCTGATGCCAGCTCCAGCCTGGGCTGGGAAGGGTCGGTGCCGCTTGGTTCAGCGAGGCGGGATCGCTCCAGTCGAGCTCGTCCTCACTGAACACATCGACCGGGTGCAACGCGACATCGCCGCCGGAGAACAACGCGGCCCGCAGTGAGCCGCTGGTCACCGGATGGAGTCCGCCGCCGCGCCCCAGGTGCACCATGGTCGATCCGCCGTGGTAGCCGACCACGCCGAGGTTCCACAGCCAGTTGAGCAGGTTGGTGTTGTCGCTGTAGCCGACGAACGGCTTGGGAGCCACCGCGGAGGGGTCCAGATAGGGCAGCACGCAGAGCTGGTCATCGCCTCCGATCGTGGCCAGCACCGCATGGATGTCCGGGTCGGAGAACGCGTCCATGAGATCGGCCGCCCGCTCCCGCGGCGAGGCCCCCAATCGGCGGGTGGTCGGATATTCCACCGGCTCCAGCTCGAACTCGTCTCGAAGCCGCCGCATCGCCAGTTCGTGTACGGCGGGGAACATCCCAGGTGCCGCGAAGGAAGGAGAGACCACGGCCACCCGCTGCCCGGCCGTCAGCTTCGGGGGCATGATGAAGTCAGGGCGCATGTTCTCTTCTACGTGATCGTCCGACGGAAATCAAACGCGATTGTACTGACGCGCGGCCATCACAACGACGGCTTGCCGGACGCGGCAAAAGGCACGCGAGCCCGCATTGCGACGGCACCCGAAGGCAGCGGCACCTGAAAGCGGAGGCGTGGGGTCAGAGCCAGCCTTGTCGCGCCGCGCGCCCCCCTGCCTCAAAACGGTTACGAGCACCTAACCGCTCCATGATCGCGGCCATCATGCGTCGCACGGTGCGCTGAGACAGGCCGAGGTGATGACCGGCCGCCTCGTCCGTCATTCCTTCGGCCAGAAGGCTGAGCAGTTGCCGTTCCTGTGGCAGCAGTCCGGCCTCGTCCCTGCGCGGCTGCGACCCGATGGGCGTCGCCACATTCCAGATCTGGTCGAACAATGCGAGGACTGCAACCACGGTCCCGCTTTCCGACACCTGCACGGCCCCTACTTGGGTATTCGACGCGTCCACCGAGAGAAAGGCGATCCGGCGATCATAGATCAACATCCGGATGGGCAGGGTCGGCACCGTGTGAACCTGCGCGCCGATCTCGACCAGCCATTCCGCGTACGCCAGCGTAAGGCCATCATTACGAATGCTGTCCAACCCGATCGTGGGAATGCCCACGCCTCGGTCACGGACCTGTCTGTCCAGGCACTTGGCCGCCTCGATCAACTGGGGGTCCTGTGCCCCGCCGGGCATCATACTGGCCACTTCAAAGACGGCTTCGGCCGACAGTCTCTCGATACGGGCCTGGATCGCGTCCATCCCGAGAAGCCAATCGGCTCCAGGACGTTGCCTGTCCTGAGGGGAGTCGGAGTATTCGCTGACGATGGCCGCGATGGCGGACTCGGCCTCGGCGATCTGGTTTTGCTGACGCGTCAGTTCGGCCTGACGCTGCTGTAGGAGTACCTGCAGTCCCACCTGCGGGCTGACCTGGCGAAAACTCCCGGGAGATTCCCAGGAGGGCAGGAGTAATGCCACTGAGGGTTGAAGGGCTGGAGTTGCAGCGGTTGGAGGATGAAGCCGGTCTGAGCAATGAATCCGTCCAACAGGCCGGATCGGTACTGCATCCGTTTGAGCTTGGTGGCGACGACTCCGGCGAGTTCGTCGATGTCGCGAGGCGCGAGGTCGGCCAAAGCGCGCTTGAGCGCTGACCACACGCCCTCGGCCGGGTTCAGCTCCGGCGCATAGGCGGGCAACTGGAAGACCGTCAGCCACGGGCGGGCATCGATCAACGCGCGCATCGCGGCCGACAGGTGGCGGCGGTCGTTGTCCCACACCAGCACGATCGCCCCGCCGAGCTGGGCGTGCGCGGCATCCAGCAGAGCTGCGAACCACCGGGTATCAAAACCCTTGACCTCCCGGGCCTGCCGCGCCGGATCAGCATCCGATACATCAGCCGGGTGCGCTGCCCGGGCTTGGCGCACACCAGCCCAGCCAGGCACCCGCGGCCGTAGCCCTTGCCGGTCACGCGCATCACCGGGGTCCTGCCCCGCGGCGCCCAGGTGGTGGCCTTGGGCGGTCTCAGGTTCTGTCCGGCCTCATCTTCCCAGCACAGCCAGGCGCCCAGGTCGAGCGTCGTCCTTTCATCGCCGGCCACTGCCCGATGGTCCACTGCTCGATCACCTTCTCGTCGCGCTCAGCGGCGCGATGGACGGGCATCTGTGGAGTCCAGCCGAGGCGGTGCAGCAGATAGGAAACCCCGCGAGGGGTGTAGCGGATGCGAAACAGCGCGGCGGTCAGGTCCGCCACCCGGGCCAGGGTCCAGCGCTGGTCCTCGGTGTAGCCATGCGCAGCGGGGCCGCGCTCCAGCTCGGCTTCCGACCGCTTCAGCCGGGCCTCATCCAGGCGGCGCTTCTCCCCGCCGGGGCCCTTGGAGGCCAGCGCCGTGGTGCCGCCGGCCTGCCAGGCCCGGTACCAGCGGTTGGCCGACATCCGGCTCACCTGAACCGGCGGGCCACCTCCGGTGCCGCAACTCCCTGGGCGAACAGGCCGGCGGCCTCGAAACGCGGCTGTTCTCGTCGGGCGCGTGCGGCGGCGGTCAGCCCGCCACCTTCGGGGTACCTCATGTCTCCGGTATGACCGCTATGGAGCGATCATCACGCTCTCAGCGAGGTAACTTCAGCCCTTCAACCTCAGCTGCACGATCGGGGGCGCGCGGCGAGGGCAGCAGCGCTGCTTGGTCAATATCTTCCGGGTCTTGAGGGTGGCGACGGCGCGTCCGTCGAGTGCCAGGGCCTCGGCGTGGAGCCCATTGACTCATCCCCGGTGCGGCAGGCTCCACAGGTGGAGGGTGGTCTGGTCCTCGGCGACCGTGTACCAGGCGGCCTGCCCCGCTGATCGGGGAGATCCCGCGACGGAGGAGGGGTAGGCAATCCGGCCGCGCAGGGCCATCGTGCATGGGTCGACAAGCCAGTGGCGGGGGTCGTCCGCGTGGTACTCGGTGCCGACCACAGCGGTGTCCTCGTATGGGAACGCCGCCTCGTAGTCCCACCGAACGCGGTCGTCCTCGTTTGCGGGAGGGGGCACGGCTTCCTCGGCGTCCAGATGCCGCAGTTCCATGCCGTCCTCCGCTCGGTGCAGGTAGAGGGACCACTGTCCCAGATCCGTGGTCAGGAAGTACTCCCCGGACGGGCTCACGGCGAGAAGGAACTCCTCGACGAACCGCTGGGCAGTGAGCCTCGCGCCATCCCAGCCGTGCCGGATCTCCCACCGCACGGCGCCGGTCGAATCCACGGCTCGCAGCGCGTGAACGCCGGCGAACACGGCGAGATCACCCGCGGGAGAGACCGCCACCGAGCCGTACCGGCGGGGCCAGAGCGCGGGGAAACGGACTTCCATCCCATCCCCGTCCAGGTTGCGGACGGCCAGCTCGGTGTCTCCGCGCTGCACCAGCAGCCTGCGCCCAGGCCAGTGCAGCACCTGTGGACCGTCCGCCGACGCGAGGTCGAGTGGAGCGGTGGCGGTGGCCACGAGACGAGCGGCGAACTGGTTGGAACCCCCGTGGATGGCATCGTTCGGCACAGTCGTATGGTTTCACGCGCCCCGGACGGTGCAGGCGGCCTGAAGTCAGCCGCTCTGTCCAGAGTCTCTGCACCGCGTCTCAGGCCTGGATAGATCTCCAGGACTCCACAGCCGCTTCGGCGATGGCCTCGATGCGGTGTCCGTATGTCAGATGTCCGTCAGACACGAAGCTGCCGTCCCTGAACGGCAACCCGCTGAAGGTAGCGCGGAAGTGCCGGGGAGGTCCGCCCGGTGGGAGCGGCTCGTATGCCGCCAATGGCGCCATGTCATAGCTCGACCGTACCCCGTGCTTGTTCCGCGCCACCTGATGAGCCGCTACGCGAAGCAGCGCGTCAAGGCCCTTGTCCAGGTAGAGCTGCAGCTGGCGGAATTGACCGTCAAGGTACTTCCCGTGAGCTCGGGAAGGGTGCTGCAGAAGATACGCACAGACCACAGGCGCGTGCCACTTGTACATGTGAGGATCGGCCTGCTCTTCAGAGAGGATTGCGTGGTAGTAGTCCACGCATAGGCCCAGCGGGCCGGCGACTGCGCCGCAGTCGCACTGAGCCGCAACGGGGTTGTCTGCCATGGTCTGCAACATAGGCGGCCGGCAACAGCCTTGTCGACGGGATTTCGGCGCCGTCCGATGTCCTACCGGGCTGTATGCGGTAGGCCGTGACACCTGGCAGGCCACGGAGCGCGGCTGGAGTACTGCCAGGCATACGGACAGCCTGGTCCACCTCCTTGCCGCCATGGTTCCCTGGATCAGCTCTTCGCGGAGCGCGCCCCAGCGACACAACGGAAGCGGCCTCATGGTCACAGACGTGATCATGAGGCCGCTTCCGTTTGATCTGCTTCGCCAACAGTGCCTCCGAAGACCGGCGGGCACCGGCCCATCACCGCAACGCGTTGATGAGCTCCTCCGGCTCAGGCTTGGAGAAGTCCAAGGGATCCGCCAGGTCGTCGTAGTCGATCACCTCATCGGCCGGCGGAGGAACGACCACGAGCGGCATCCCCCAATCGGTGTAACGGGTGTCAACCCTTTCGACCGCCGCAACCCTGTTCTTGCCGGCCACGTGCTTGTTGGCCAACAGGCGCTCGGGCAGGCCCGTGGCATCGGTCCACAGCCGCCAAGAGACCTTCGGCGTGGCGAGCCTGTCCTGGTAGAAGAACCCGCCGGAGATCGGCTTGCCCGTCGCCCCCTTCAGTAGGGCCTTCAGCGCAGCCGGGTCGGACACGTCAACCGCCGTCTGCCGGCTGGCGGCCTCGCGAGTGTCATTGGCGACGGGCACCGGCCGGGCCGACCTCGCCCAAGTCTTGCCCGCAGGTAGCGAGTAGAGGCCGGAGGCATAGAGGTACCCGCCGACGACGGTCATCTGGACCGGGCTTTCCAGGTCGGCCGGCAGTTCGTTGGTTTCCGCCGTTTCCCCGCTCTCCGAATCAAGCAGCCACTGCATAGCGGTGTCGGCGGCAACGGGACCGGTGGGGCTGAGTTGCAGCCTGCTGCGGACGGTGCAGCGACACACCACCCAGCGGGTGGTCGTCCCCGCCCACATCGGCGCCGAGGAGCTCAAGAAGCTCCTGCTGTTCAACCGCCTGCTCAGCGGCGAGCAGGTCACCATGTCCAGGGACCGGCCGCCTCTGCCCGCCCGAGCGCGGGAAATCCTCCTGGAGGGAGAGCGGGAGGCGCACCTGCGCGCAGCGCGGTGATCTTCAAGCTGTGGGGAGGCTTTCTCGCGTCTTGGGTGCGGAGTGTTCTCAATCACCTTCGGATGCGATAGAAGATCATTCGCACCTACTGTCTTACCTTGAGGTATACGTGAAGAAGTTCCTTCGTCTTCTCGCGGCCCAGCTGTTCGCCGCGATGTTCCTTCTCACCGCCTTCTCCGGTCCCGCGCGTGCCGACACCCCCCAGAGCGACGCCGAACTCGCCGCCGAGTGGCAGGCCGCGTGGGACACCTACAGGTTCTACGACTCCGCGCCCCCTCCCTCTCCCGGTTCGGGGCAGAGCAGGGAGAAGGCCATGATCTCGGTCGAGATCGACGCCCCTGTCGAGCAAGTGTTCGATAAGTATTCGAACATCAACAACCACATCGGCATGCATTCGTTCCTGAAGCGTGTCGTCACCCACAACGACCGGCTTCAGGCCGGCACGCGCTACATCGACTTCACGGCCATCGAGGAGATCCCGTACGAGGGCGCGATCGTCACCAGCAAGACGCATGCGCAACAGCGCATCGACCGCGCCGCCCTCAAGTACGAGACGGACACCTGGTCGCTGCCCGGTGTCGTCACGCACCAGAAGATCGTCTTCGAGGAGGTGGACGGCGGGAAGACCAGGGTCACCGAGCAGCTCGTCTTCGACGCGGACACCTCGCTGATCGACTTCGTCGTCACGAACGGCGTCGCCTCCCACCAGGCGACGCAGGCGGCCCTCAAGCAGGCGATCGAGAGCGGCCAGCTCTGATCCGTCACCGGGCGGGACCCGCTCTCCGGCGCGTCCCGCCCGGTCCACCGCTCCTGCCTGCGGCGGGGGGCGACTCGGTCGGCAAGTCGGACCCGGCTCCGGCCGTCCATCGGACGACGGCTCATGAAATACCCTCCGCCCCAAGACGGGCCTGTCAGAGCGTTGCCGATCAGCCGCTGACTGCCCGCCCCGGGGTTGCGAGGGTGTCGAGGTCGTCATAGTGCTCACCGCGAGGCTTCCTGATCTTTCCGCCCGTCTTCTTCGCCGGTCGGCTGCATCGAGGACGCCCGCTCCGCCTCGTGCTCTACACCAGCGCCCTGACGGCCGAGCCCGCCGCGGTCCGCTCCCGCGTGATGCGGCGGCGCCGGGTCGGCAGCCCGAGCGTCGGGTTGGCGACGCCCCAGGCGGCGCCCTTGCAGACCAGCTCCTTGTAGACGGCGGCGAGCCGTCCGGTCAGGACCGTCTGCACGGCGCGGTCGTCGGCGGTGACGTACTGGATCAAGCCCTCCTTGCGGCCCAGTGAGATGCACTGATTGAAGTAGCGGATCGGCACGGTCGAGAGCTTCCCGCCGGTCAGGCGCGCCGCGATCGCGTCGGCGGCCTGCCACGCGGTCGGAGCTCCCGAGGCGCACGACATCCGCAGCGGCTTGTCCCCAGGGCCCATCACCATGGCCGCGTCGCCGACGGCGTACACGTCCGGGTGCGAGACCGAGCGCATGGTCCTGTCGACCACGATCTGGCCGGTGCCGGTGACCTCCAGGGCGGTCGCCTCCGCGATCGGGTGGACCGCGAAGCCGGTGGTCCACACGGTGACCGCGGCCGGGATGGCCTTGCCGTCGGCGGTGGTGACGCGCTCGGCTCCGACGCCGGTGACGGCGGTGTGCTCGTGCACGGTGATCCCGAGCCCGCCGAAGACCTTCCGCAGGTGCTCGCGGCCCTTGGGCGAGAGCCAGTCCCCGAGGTCGCCGCGGGCGGCGAGGGCGACGTCGAGGTCCGGGCGGGCCTCGGCGATCTCGGTCGCGGCCTCCACACCGGTGAGGCCGCCGCCGACGACGACCACACTCTGCCCGGCGTCGAGGCGGGCCAGGCGCTCGCGCAGCCGGAGCGCTCCGGGGCGGCCGGCGACCTCATAGGCGTGCTCGGCGGTCCCGGGGACGCCCTGAGCGTTCCAGCCGCTGCCGAGGGCGTAGACGAGCGTGTCGTAGGCGAGTTCTTCGGTGCCGTTCGTGTCGACGACCGCGACGCTCTTGCGGTCCACGTCGACGCCGGTGACCTTCGCGAGCCTGAATTCGACGCCGGTGCCCGCGAACATCTTGCGCAACGGCCGCAGCTTGAGGTCCTGACCGGCCGCCAGCTGGTGCATGCGGACGCGTTCGACGAAGTCGGGTTCGGCGTTGACGAGGGTGATGGCGACGTCCTCGCGGCGGAGCCGCTTGGCCAGGCGGCCGGCGGCGATGGCTCCGGTGTATCCGGCTCCCAGGACGATGATGCGGTGCTGCATTTTCTGCTCCTGTCTTGTGCGGTTCTGCCCCTTGAACCGGGCGGCCCGCCGTTTCCTGACAGGAACGCGATGTGAAGCACCTCACATAGCGATCAGAAGGCGTTGAACAGAGGCTCCCCGTGGTCGGTGGCCGCCCAGTGCGTGGTCGCGCGGTCGAGCTTGTCGGGGTTGACCTGGTTGCGGAACGCGGCGATGCCCTCGGTGGTGACCTCCAGGCACATGACGCCGATGATCCGGCCGTCCACGACGGCCACGACGGCGGGGTCGCCGTTGGCGGTCCAGGCGTAGACCTCGAGCGCGCCGCCGACCAAGGCGCGCATGGCCGTGCTGGGTTTGAACAGGCCCCGCAGGAACTTCGCGACCGCGACGACGCCCTCGAACGCCTTGGCGCGGGCCGGGACCTTCCCGCCGCCGTCTCCGATCGAGATGGCGTCCTCGGTGAGCAGGCGCACGAGCGGCTCGGTCTGGCCGCTGGTGGCGGCTGCCAGGAACTCCTCGACGATCCGCCGGGCGGCGGCCTCGTCGATCTCGGTCCGGGTCCTGCCGTCCGCGACGTGTTTCTTGGCGCGGTGGAAGATCTGCTGGCTGGCGGCCTCGGTGATGTCGAGGATCTCGGCGATCTCCCGGTGCGGGTAGCCGAAGGCCTCCCGCAGTACGTACACCGCCCGCTCATTGGGGGACAGACGCTCCATGAGGGTGAGGACCGCGTAGGAGACCGATTCGCGCTGCTCGGCGGTTTCGGCCGGGCCGAGCATCGGGTCCCCGGCGAGCAGCGGCTCGGGAAGCCATTGGCCCACATAGGTCTCGCGGCGCGCCCGCGCGGAGGTGAGCTGGTTGAGGCACAGGTTGGTGAGGACCTTCGTCAGCCAGGCCTCGAGGACCTCGATGCGGTCGACGTCGGCGGCCTGCCAGCGCAGGAACGTCTCCTGCACGGCGTCCTCGGCCTCCGCGGCGGAGCCGAGGAGGCGGTAGGCGATGGCCTCCAGGCGCGGCCTGACGGCCTCGAACCGGTCGACGTCGTTCGCGGTCAAGGGCATGGCCCGATCCTAGAACGGGCGGCGCGGGTGCCGCGAGGCGATGCCGCGGGCCGGGACGCCGGTCATGGTGTCGCTGGTGCGTTCCTGCTGGCTGGATGGTGTTCGGCTCCAGCAGTAAGACGAGACACCCCCGTGGAAGCCTCAGCAGTACGGCGAGACACCCCCGTGGAATGTGAGGCGACGCGCCGACCTCACATTCCGGGGTGTTGTCTTGTCGTACTGCTGAAAGCACATGGAACGAAGGAAAGTCGGCGACACCATGACCACCCCATCCGGGCCAGGAGACGACCGGCTCGCCCCATCCGGGCCAGGAGACGACCGGGTCGATCCGGGCCTGAGCACGATCATGAGCGAGCGGCGTCAGCTGATCAATCTCGCCTACCGGCTCCTCGGCTCCCTGGCCGAGGCCGAGGACGCCGTCCAGGAGACCTACGCCCGCTGGTACGCCATGTCCCGACAGCAGCAGGAGGCCATCGCATCGCCCGGTGGCTGGCTGACGACGGTCGCCGGCCGTATCTGCCTGGACCTGCTCGGCTCGGCGCGGGCCCGGCGCGAACGCTACGTGGGCGAATGGATCCCCGAGCCGCTGCCCGACCGGACCGAGTGGATCAGCGGGCGGCCGGGCGGCGCCACGCTCGACCCGGCCGACCGGGTCACCCTGGACGAGTCGGTCAGCATGGCCTTCCTCGTCGTGCTCGAAGCGATGACCCCGGCCGAGCGGGTCGCGTTCGTCCTGCACGACGTGTTCCGCTACCCCTTCGCCGAGGTGGCCGAGATTGTCGGCCGTACCCCGGCGGCCTGCCGCCAGCTGGCCTCCTCGGCCCGCCGCCGCATCCGCGCGTCGCAGACTCCTCCCGCTGCTCCGGCAGCCCCGCAGGCCGGCATCGTCAGGGACTTCAAGCGGGCCTGGGAGGCCAGGGACATCAACGCCCTCATCGGCCTCCTCGACCCCGACGCCACGGCGATCGCCGACGGCGGCGGCCTGGTCAGCGCCGCGCTCCACCCGATCGAAGGCGCCCAGCGGATCGCCCGCTACTGCGTCGATGTCGCCGGCACGGCATCCGACCTGGCGATCCTGGAGCGTACGGTCAACGGTCAGCCCGGCCTGGTGCTCCAGCTGGACGACGTCACCGTGGCGGTGATGGCTTTCGACATCGCAGGCGACCGGATCAAGCGCATCTGGGGAGTGCGGAACCCCCAGAAGCTCCGGCCATGGACGACGGGCTGACGTGCGCTGCTCACCTGGGACGGCCGGATCTGAGCCGTCCCAGGTGAGCAGCGCTCACCAACGGTGGGGGTGGCTCTGTTGCGGTGCTTGGCTCCGGTCGAGCCGAGCATCGCCAGGCCGGCGGCCCAGCCGGCGGGATCGCCCATCAGAGAACCGCTTTCGGATCCGGGTCGGACCAGGACGGCATACATCCTCGTCCTCCCAGGCGGGAGGCGCTTTTCCCAGACGAACGATCAGGCCGGCTCACATTCCCGGCGGAAACCAGGCCTGAAGGTTCTGAGGGTTGATCGGCACCGAGACATGTTCGTGCGTGATCAACCACCTGTCGTTCGACCGTCGGCAACAAACCGTCGACCGCACCCATATCGCGCTCTGGAGTCCGTTCTTCCGTGTTCCGCTGTCCAGGTGAAGCATGTGCGCGAGCGCGAAATCCGCACTCGCCGCGATGGCGAGGTCATGCGTCTCCAGGCCGATGGGGCCCTCGTATTCATCGAACCACCGCACGAAGTTGCCGCGGACTTCATCGGGTCCCGCGAACTGGAGAGGAGGAACGACATCGTAATAAACGATGTCGGGGGAGTAATGTGACATGAGTCGGTCAATGTCCTTCGCCTGGCAGGCGTCGACTCGGCTCTCCAAGAGCGCCCTGACCTCGGAATCGTTCGAAGTCATCGCATCCTCCGTCCAAGAATCTGACCGCGACCAGCTCACCTGGCGACGGCCCCTGTGGTCTCAGTGGTCCGACGACGCAGCCCACTGGAGTGTGAGGCGCCACAAGCTGACGGACCTGCCGTACCAGCCCGCCGATGTTCCGTGCTGGGTCAGGCGGCGCGGCCGGCCTTGAGCGAGGCCGCGGTGTCGACGACGCGGTGACCGCAGACCTCGGTCGGCTCCGCATCCCCGAGTCACCAGGAGTGATCGGGCGGAGTGTCCGAAAGTTTGCTAGCCTGTCCGCCTTCGTTGCAGCGTCGATGCTGCTCTCACCGATGATCCGGGGCGCCAGCATGGGGGACGGGTTTCCGCGTCGTGTGCGGTCCGGGCTGCGACCTGACGTTCGGCGCAGTCCGCAACCGCACGAACTGGTCCATCTGGACACACCCTCCGGAGTCACACCGCACGAGTGGCGCGAGTGCACTCCCGCCATCACGCTGATGCCGGGCGATGGGAGTGGGCAGTCGTCGCAGGACCCCGAGGAGTGGGCGGCGCACGCCAACATGGAGCGGGCCGCGCATGCGCTCGGTGTGGTGCTGGGGCGGCTGGGCAAGGACGATCGGGAGAACTTCCAGCAGTCCTTCCACCGCGTCTGCTGCCTCAACTCCCGGGACCCCGAGGAGATCCTCGTCGTCAACCAGGTCCTTCATCTCCTCGACGAGGAGATGAAGAAGCCGGACTACTGCTGACCCTCGCCTCGGCGGAGGTGGGCGGTCAGGTCTTCACCGAGGCGTCTGGGGAAGGGTCCCGTGCTGTGCGGGAACCCCAGCCGCCGGGCCAAGCCACCGACATGGAGCCGCACCGCCGCCTCGACCAGCGTGGCGTAGCCGTCCGTCGCCGTGCGGGCGCGGCGCCGGGCCGTCACGGTGATGACCACCGGGACCAGCAGCCCCGGCCACCACAGCGCACCGACCAGCAGATACAGCAGGCCCCAGCCGCCCAGCGCCGCGGCGCGACTGACCTCCGTACGTGCGGTGGTGACCGCGGAACGAGTGGACTCGGGGACGTGCAGCCACAGATGGGGCCAGACGACCGCCAGTTCGAGGCCCAGGCTGCGGTGCAGACGGATGTCCACGGCCTGCATCCTGTCGCCCATCCAGGTCGGACGCCGCGGAGCCTCGTCCGAGATCTCGCTCAACCTCCGGGCGGCAACGTCGAGTTCCGCGTCGGCATCCTGCCGGGCGGACCCGTCCAGGGCATGGCTCAGAGCCGCGACGCGGCCGACCTCGTCACGGCGGAGCCGGTAGCGCTGCTGTCGTCGCGCCACACGGCGGTGTGCGAGCCATCGCAGCGGTGGCCCCCACTGGCGCCAGTCGGCGGCGAACCAGAGCCGCTCCAGCAGGGAGCCGATCGCCTGCGCCACGACCCCGCAGGCGGCCGAAGACAGCAGGAACACGATCAACAGCAGCGCGGTACCCGCAACTGAGGCGCTCAGGGACTTCGCCTTGCCATCGGTGATCTCCAGGAGGCGGCCCACCTCGTACCAGCCCGTGTGCCCGAGCTGCCACGCTGCCGCGAGGGTGGCGAGGAAGAGGGCTCCCGGCAGGACGAGCAGGGTGAGCCAGCGCTCGGCGAGCTTCTTCCCCAGCTCGGAGAGCAGGTCGGACACCTCAGGTCCGCTTCAGGAGCATCGGTGCGCGGCCGATGCCGCACACCGGCGGCCCGCCCCGCTCGTCCTCGACCCAGTGGAACCGCGTACAGGGACTTCGCCGCGGGCACAGGTAGATGTCCTTCCCCACGCGCGGCGACAACAGGCCCAGCACACCCGCTCCCTCGCGGGTGCCGCCGTAGACCCCCACGGCGTCGCCCGCGTGAACGAGGGCCTGGTGGAGCTCGCGCAGCGGTTCGGCCGGCGGGGTGTCGTTCTCCAGCGCGGAGAGCACTCGATCCAGAGGGGCGGCGTCACCACACTCCGCGAGCAGCACCTCCCTGATGGCCTGTTGCTGTCGACAGACGTAGGCGATCGCGTTCTTCTCCTCGGCCTGTCCCTGGTCCGGCATCCAGCCCTCCTTCTCGCTCGGCGACCATCTTCGAGATCTTCACGCGGCCTGGCAACTTCCCTGTGCGCACTCTAGGTTGGGCCGAGCGGGCACACAGAAGGGCAGGGGAGACGCACCGGCGATGTTCAGGGAACACAAGGACCTTCGTGAGGCGGTCTGGGACAGGCTGCGGCGGATCGCCGAGACGGAGGATCTCTCGTACGCCCTCGCTCCGGGCGCGTCACGGGAGGCCGATCAACTGTCCGCGCGCATCCGGGGTGTGAACCCGGCGGCCATGCCCAAGGACACCGTCGTCGACTGCTACCAGTTGGGCATGCTGCTCTGGTACCGCGCTCTGGCGCGAGAGGACGACGGCGAGCTCGGCCGCGCGGTCTCGTACCTCACCGTCGGCTTCGAGGCGGGCGCCCCCTGCCCGCTCCCCGAGCCACTGCTGCCGTTCGTCATCGACGCCGCGGCGCAGAAGGCGAGCCGGCGGCTGCCGACGCTCGCGACCCAGCCCCGAGCCGTGATCGACGACCAGGTGCGGCTGTGGGAGCGCATCGCGGAATCCTGGCCTTCCGACAGGCCGGGACGTGGGCAGGCACTGTCCCAGCTCGGAACCGCCCTCGCGGTCAGACACAGACGCACCGGGGACATCGACGACCTGAGACGGGCCCTGGCCGCCTGCCGCCGCTCCGTCGACGTCACACCGGTGGCCGACGCCCTGTGGGAACGGTGCGCCGGCAACCTCGTGCTCCTGCTCGGGCGGTGGTTCCGGCTGGCCGGCTCGTCGGGCACCCCCTCGGGCGAGATCGCCCACCTCGACGAGGGCATCGCTCTCGCCCAGGCGGTCATCGACAGCGTCCCCGCCGTACCGGCCGCCCACCCCGAGCGCTGCCGGCTCCTGAGCGTTGTCGGTGTGGCCTTGCGGAACCGCTCCCTGCGCTCCGGCAGCACCGCGGACCTGGACGAGGCCATCGCCGTATCCCGCCAGGCGCTGGACACCACCCCGCCGGGCCACGAGTCGCTCTCCCGGCACAGCGCGAACCTGTCCGAAGTGCTGCGCATGCGGTTCGAACGGCGGCAGTCGACCACGGATCTGACCGAGGCGGTCCACGTCGCCGAACGAGGGATCGAGCGGGGTTCGGAAGACGACCCCGAGCGCGGCCAGATCCTCGTGCACCTCGCCGCGGCGCTGCACGAACGGTACCGCGCGGACCGGAACCCGGCGGATCTGGCCAGGGCGGCGTCGGTCGCCCGGGAGTCCGCGCGCACGGTGCCGCCGGAGCACGAGGACCGTGCCGTCACCCTGCACCGGCTCTGCCTCGTGCTGCAGGACTCCTTCTCGAGCACGGGACACACCGGTGATCTGGCCGATGCCGCGGAGGCGGCCCGCGAGGCCGTCGCCGCCCTCAGCGGCGCGCAGCACACACCCGTCCTGGTCAACGCGGTCCACGCCCTCCGCGCATACGCGGAACACCTTGGCGACCCCACGGCGGCCGAGGAGGCCGTACGCCACAGCCGCGAGGCCCTGCGTCTCGCACCCGGAGCGGGCGACGACCGTGCGCAGGCTCTCGTCCTGCTCGCCGCGGCGCTGGAGACCCGGCACGGACTGCGGGAAGACCGGCCCCCGACCGAGTCGGACCCCTCGCGCGGGCAGTGCCCGGATCTGGACGAGGCGATCAGACTGCGCCGCGAGGCCCTGCGCGTGGACGGGCCCGACTCACCGGATCGGGCTCCGCACCACGCTCATCTCGCCATCGCGCTCCAACGGCGAGCCGAGCACCACGCGGGAAGCCGTGGTGCGGAGCCGGTCGCGGCCGACCTGGACGAGGCCGTCGAACACGGCGAGGCGGCGGCCGGACTCCTGGACGAGGAGCACGCGGACCGGCCCGCGGTCCTGGCCAACCTGGGCGCCGCCCTGCAGAGCCGCTTCGGACTCACCGGCGACCCGGCCGACCTGGACCGGGCCGTGCGCCACGCCCGCGCAGCCCTTCGCGTCATGGGGGAGGACCATCCCGAACTTCTGAAATGCCGGCAGCTCCTCGCGGACGTCCTCCACGGGCGCGGAGTGCGGGAGGGACGGGTGGCGGACCTGGACGAGGCCGTGGCCATGGGCCGGTCGACGGTCGACGCGGCCCGTGCGCAGTCGTCCGGCGAGGCAGCCGGCCTGTTGTCGACCCTGCTGTCGGATCTCGGCGAATGCCTGCGCGCCCGCAGTGAGCTCACCGGGTCGCGCGCCGACCTGAACGAGGCCATCGCCCTGGGCCGCCGGGCCGTGGCCGCCACCGCCAAGGACGGCGTCACATGGCCACTCACGGTGAGCCGGCTCGGCGTCGCCCTCTACCGGCGTGCGAGGACCGGGACGCCCGGCGATCTGACCGAGGCCATCATGATGACCCGTGCGGTCCTGGCGTCGGCTCCGGCGACCAGCCCCCTGCGCGCGGGTGGTAGGTCCAATCTCAGCCTCATGCTGTGGGCCCGGTACGAGGACACCCAGGACCTGGCGGACCTGGACGAGGCCATCGGCCTCGTGCGCGCCGCCCTCGGTGAGCTGACGGCGGACGACGATCCCGCCGCGGTCGCCCTCTGCGCCTCCAATCTCGGCGCGGTGCTGCGGCTGCGCCATGAGGCCACCGGCGACACCGGCTCGTTGGACGAGGCGATCGCTCTGGCACGGCAGGCGGTCCAGGGCGTCGCACCCGGCCATCCCGACCGGCTGAAGGTGCTGTACGGCCTCGGTGTGGCGCTCCGGTCCCGGGCCGAGAGGAACGACTGCGCGCAGGACCGCATGGAGGCGGCCCGCGTGCTGGCGGAGGCGGCGGACGCGCCCGCGGCGGCCGCCGCCCCGGCCATCCGGGCGGCACGGATGGCGGCCTCCCTGCTCATCCGTCCGACGGACACCGACCCCGCCTCATGGGAGCGGGCCGCCCACCTGCTCGAAGCAGCGGTACGGCGGCTGCCGACGGTGGCACCACGGCGACTCGGGCGCCGGGACCAGCAGACCAACCTCGCTTCCCTCGCCGGGCTGGCCGCCGATGCGGCCGCACTCGCGCTGAACGCCCCGGGCGCTCCCTCTCAGCAGGCGGCCGCCCGCGCCCTGCAGCTCCTCGAACAGGGCCGGGGCATCCTGATCGGCCAGGCACTGGACACCCGTGGCGATCTCACAGAACTGAGAGCCGGACACCCGGAACTCGCGCGACGGTTCGAGACGCTGCGCGACGGACTCGACGCGATCGACGACACGGACGGCTTGACGCTGCCGCTGCGACCGGGCGCGGAAGGCAGCCCGGACCTCGCGCTCGCGCCCGCTCCGCACGACCGCCGAGCGCGTATCGCCACCGCGCTGGATGAGACGGTGGCGCGGATCCGGGAGTTGCCCGGCCACGAGGCATTCCTGCTGCCGCCGGATGCTGACGCCCTGGCGCGGCAGGCGGTCGAGGGCCCGATCGTGCACATCAACGTCAGCGGCTACCGCAGTGACGCGATCCTGGTCACGAAGGACGGCATCCGTTCGCTGGCCCTTCCCGGTCTGACCGCGCCGACGGTCATGGAGCAGGCCGACGCCTTCTACGCGGCCCTTTCCGACGCGCACGACGACGACCTCGACCCGCCCCGCAGGATCGCCGCCCAGCGCACGGCCCGCACCGTCCTGGAGTGGCTGTGGGACGAGGCCGCCGGCCCCGTCCTGGACGGACTCGGATTCACTGCGCGGCACGGGAACGGTCCGCTGCCCCGGATGTGGTGGATCCTGGGCGGACCTTTGAGCCTCCTGCCGATCCATGCCGCGGGCCGCCACACCGGGCCACCGGAGGAGTGCTCCCGCCACACGGTCATGGACCGGGTGATCTCTTCGTACACACCGACCGTGCGCGCCCTGGCCCACTCGCGCGAACGTGCCGCGGCCCCAGCCGCCACGGACCGTGCGCTGATCGTCGCCATGCCGACCACCCCCGATCACGGCCCCTTGGGGTACGCCGAGTCCGAGGCCGAACGGGTCCGCCTCCACTATCCCGACTCGCGGCTCTTGATCCGTCGCGACGACACCCCGGCCGGCGGTGAGCACAGCCCCGTCAAGCGCCACGTCATGGACGAACTGCCGCAGTGCGCGGTCGCTCACTTCGCCTGTCACGGCCAGAGCGACCCGCTGAACCCGTCCAGCGACCGGCTCCTGCTGGAGGACCACCACACGGCCCCCCTCACGGTCGCCGAACTGGCCCGCCACCGCCTGGGCAAGGCCCGGCTCGCCTATCTGTCGGCCTGCGGTACGGCGTGGAGCCCAGCCGCCGGCCTCACGGACGAGTCCATCCACCTCGCCTCGGCCTTCCAGCTCGCCGGGTTCCCTCATGTGATCGGCACGCTGTGGGACGTCTGGGACGAGGACGCCCCGGACATCGCGGACGCCGTCCATCGGAGCATGACGTCCGGACACGGCGGCCTCCGCACGGACAGCTCCGCTCAAGCCCTGCACGGAGCGGTGCGTGCCGCCCGCGACCGCAATCCTCGTACCCCGACCCGATGGGCATGCCACGTCCACTACGGGGCATGAGCGGGCACCTCGGAGGTGCTTCCTGGGCTCAGCGTGCTCGCCGTCACCGGGCCGTGTCCCGCCGATCCCCGTAGGTCTCCCCGCTGCGTGAGCACACCCGGCTGCCCGCTGGGAGCTCCGCGGAGACGGCCACCCCACCAGAGCCGAGGTTGCCGCCGCAGTGGATTCCGAGATCAAGGTGGAGCCTGGACATTCCGTTCGAAGGAGGATTGAGTGATCAAAGTTAATTCGAAGATTTCAGGGTTAATTGTGGGTGCATTTTTCATTCCATTATCCCTGGTTGGGTGCGCGGAGGGCGGAGAGCCGGGTGGGGAAACAGAGATTTTCGAAATTGCCAACACCGAGGAGGTTGTCGGCAAGAGGGGTGAGGAAGTGTTGACGCTCAGGAAGCACTATATGATCCTGAATCCACCGAGGGACTTGATGGATCTGAAGGATTCGGTTGAGGGATACGTCAAGGATCACCCGGTCGAAGGTGGGAACAGATTCCTTCACCTGTCCTTCTACAGGGAAAGTGGCGACCTGCCGAGGGGCTGGCAGCCTGATGAAGGTTACCTGGACACGGATCGGCTGGAACATCACAAAAACGATCTCGTTGCATCGATCACTTGGTCGGACGCCCAACCCGAGAAAGAATACGATGTCTATGACAAAAGTGAGGAAGGAAAAATCCTGAAGCGGATGCGTTTCGTTGAGGATCGGCTTGTTGAATGAGTGCGCCGGACCGGCGCGCCTCCCGCACAGCGGGCCTTCGAGGAGGCTGAGCGCAGAAATCGGCGGTAGAGAGTTGATCTTCGCGCCGGGGACAGGCGGGCAGGGGGTGTCAGCCGGTCTTGGGCGGGTCCTGCGGCTGCGCGTGCTGCAGTTGGACGCAGCATTCACCGGGGCGTGGGGCGAGGATCGCCTGAACGGCCGTGGCTTGCAGTCCTTGCAGGTATCCGGTGAGGAAGGCGTGGTTCATGCCGCAGACGAGGTCGGGGGCCTGGGCGGCGAGGGGGTGAAAGGGGCAGTTGCGCAGCCGTAGCCGGTCGGGGGCTTCCCGGGTGGGTTCGAAACCGTGCTGGTCGAGCATGGGCTCGCACAGGGTCAGGCCGCGTTCGGCGCCGAGCCGGCCGGGGCGCAGGCGTGCGCGGTCCTGCCCGCCGAGTTCGTGGCCGCGCTGCCTGGCGGTGCGTACGACGGCGTCCGCGGCGGTCTCGTTGTCGCCTTCGGTCAGGACGGCCTGGAGGAGGAGGCTGGCCAGCAGTTCGTGGCGGCGGTCGGGGATGCTGACCTGGATGGGGCTGTCGGTCGGCTCGTAGACCTTGGGCTGCCGGCCGACCTTGCGCAGTCCGGTGGGGGACACGTACCGAGCGCGGAGCAGGCCGGCGTCGACCAGCTTGTCCAGATGGAACGCGGCGAGTTTGCGGGAGATGCCGACGCCGGTGGCTGCCTCCTCGCGGGTGACGGGCTGGCGGGCACGGCGGATGAAGGCGAAGATCTGCCGCCGGGTGCCCTCGCCGAGCACGCTGAGGGAATCGAGCGCGGCGTCCGCCGGGGAGGTCGGCTGGCTCATGTCGGAGGTCACGCCTTCACGATAACGCCAGCGTGCATTGTCGGGCGATGGGTAGCAGCCTGTCATCGGCCTTACTTGACCGCCGTCTCCAATAAGACCAAAATCTATTGGTGAAAAGGAGGTGGCCGTGATGACCCAGCCGCATCAGGCCAAGCAGCCGGTCAGCGCCGTGCTCGCCGGCCCGTACGGACACCCGTTCCATCCCATGCTGGTCACGATCCCGATCGGCGCCTGGGCGGCCAGCCTGGTCTTCGACATCGCCTCTCTGCTCGTGGCGGATCCGCGCTTCCTGTCCCAGGGGGCGATGTGGCTGATCGCGGTCGGCGTGATCGGCGCCCTGGGCGCGGCGATGGCAGGATTCCTGGACCTGTTCGCGATCCCCACGGGCACGCGCGCGTTCCGGCTGGCGCTGACCCACATGACGCTGAACCTGCTGGTGACCGCCGCCTACCTCGGCAATTTCCTGTGGCGGCACTCCGAGACCGTCACCGGCAGCGTCGCCGCCGGGCCGCTGACGCTCAACGCCGCCGGCTTCCTGACCTTGGCCGTGTCGGGATGGCTGGGCGGCAGGCTCTCCTACCGCTACGGCGTCCGCGTGGCCGACGAGGCGACCCAGGCCGAAGGGTTCGTGCCCGCCGGCCGTACCCACTGACACACCGCATCGGCTGCCGCACGGTCCCCGTGCGGCCACCATGATCAACCTGGAGTTCTCATGAACATCGCCGCACTGGTCACCTGGGTGATCACCGCTCTCGGTGGCTTCTACATGCTCGGCACCTGGCTCTCGCGCGGCGGCGCCCGCGGCGGCAGCCACCTGCCAGTCCCGGTGATCTTCGGCCATTTCGCGCTGGCCGCCGTCGGCCTGGTCGTCTGGATCGTCTACCTCATCACCGACCTGGACGCGCTGGCCTGGACCGCCTTCGTCCTGCTGGTGCCCGTCGCCCTGCTCGGGGCCGTCATGCTCAGCCGGTGGATCCCGGTGTACCGCGCCCGCGCCACCGTCGCTCCGGCGGCAGGCGAGCACACCGCCCCCGCCGAGCGGCACTTCCCGGTCGCCGTGGTGGCCGCGCACGGGCTGTTCGCCGTGGTGACCGTGCTCCTGGTCCTGCTCTCCGCCCTGGGCGTCGGCGGCAGCTGACATCCCCAGGGCTCCACCGCCTTCCCCCCAACGGGAGCGACTACCATGACCTCCACCGTCCTCGGCGCCCTGCGCACCGATGCCCGCCCACGCAGCGAATTCCGCACCCTGACCGGTCTGCCCGGATGACCGGCGCGTCCCAGCACAGCTCGAAGGACCATCGTCATGGAAATCTGGATCAATCCCGCGTGCAGCAAATGCGCTTCCGCGCTCTCGCTGCTGGATGAGGCGGGCGCCACCTACACCGTGCGGCGCTACCTGGAAGAACCGCCGACCGCCCAAGACATCGAAGACGTGCTGCAGCGCCTCGGCATGCAGCCCTGGGACATCACCCGCCTCACCGAACCCACAGCGGCCGAGCTGGGCCTCACCGCATGGCCGCGCGACGAGAGCCACCGCCGGCAGTGGATCACGGTGCTGGCCGCCCACCCGATCCTGATCCAGCGGCCCATCATCACCGCGGACGACGGAACGGCGGTGGTCGGCCGTTCACCCGACTCCGTACGATCCCTCCTGCCGTAGCGGCCGGGCCCACGCCGGGGCCGCACGCCCTGCCCGCCCTGCCCCAGACTCGGGGCGCGTCTGATCGGCGGGGTGGGACCGCTCGTTCCGCTGCGTCCGCCCGTACGGCGGTGCCGGGCTAAGATCGCGTCCCGTGCTTCCGGATGGTTTCTGGCGGATTATCAGGGTCGGATTAGTAGGTCTGGTCCTTGCGGCGGCGGCCGCGGGCCTGGTGCTCGGCGACGCCTGGCTCTGGGTGGCCGTCGAATGGTCGCCGCCGGCCTATACGGAGTTCTACGCGCGCGGCGGGTTTGACACCTCGACGGTTGTGGCGCTGCTCGGGGCCGCCCTGGTGAAGGCCGTGCTCCTGTGGATGATCCTGCGTGCCCCCGCGCCGGGACCGCTGGACCGCCGGGCGAAGGCGCTGCGCCGACTGCTGTATCTGGCGGTGGCGTACACCCTCGTGCTGTGGTACCCGATCGCGCTGCTCCCCGACGCGGTCGACGCGGCATTCCAGCTCGCGCTGTGGACCGCGGTCGACGTCCTCTACCTGCTCGTCATCCGCTGGCGGTCCCGCATGCTGCGCGCGGCGGCCGGAGCGATGTTCGCGGTCGAGCTGGCCGGGATGGCCGACGAACTGCTCGACGAACTCGACCTCCCGGAGCTTGGATCGGGCGGCATCGTCGAACTGGGCTTGATACTGGGCGGAGTGGCGGCGACCGTCATCACGGTCGTCGGGCAGCGGCGCGACGGCCGGTGGAGCCGCGGCACGCAGGCGGCCGGGTGGTTGTCGGTGGGCGTCTACGCGCTGGTGATCCCGCTCAACTTTTTCTTCGGAAGGGTCTCCAGCGGCAATCTGGCGATGGCGGTCATGATGGACGCGGTGTGGCTCGTCAGCACCGTGTGGATCGCGGCGACCGCCCGTGAACTGCCCGCTGAGGGCCGCCCGGCGGATCTTCCGCCCGCGCGGCGGCGCGTGATCCGCGTCGCGGTGGCGGCCGTGGCCGTACTGCCGATCATCGCACTGATCCACCCGGAGCAGACCCCGCACCTCACCTACACCGGCTGGTCGATGGACTGCTATGACCGGCCCAGCTTCGGCGACCTGAAACCCGCGGAACGCGACGCCGCGTTCCTGTGCCGGGCGCGGAGCACAGAGGGCGGAGTCCCGCCCATGTTCCCGGACAGCCTGTCGGACCAGCAGATCCTCGCGCACGGGCGGGCGCTGTGCCGTACAGAGGGCCGCGACGAGCAGAAGGCGATTCTGACGCGGGCCGGGAGCGCGCGGCCCGCCTGGGGCGCGGACCCGTGGGACCTCGTCTACGTCTGTCCGGAGATCGTCGGCGCGACCCACCCCGAGCTGCTGCGGTCGACCGCGGAGACGGAGGCGGCGAACACCGCCTACCGCGCCGAGGAGAACGCGAAGTGCCGCGACCCGTGGCCCCGGACGAAGGGTGTCGTCCAGGCCACGGCCAAATACTTCCTGTTCGTCGACGGCGATCCCGGCTACCTGGTCCACGACCCCGAAGACGGAGCGGCCGACGAGGCGGCGGAGCAGGCGATGGAGAAGGTCTACGACGACAGCACCCTCATCGGGGTGACCGGCAGCGCGGTGCTCATCGGGCACGTCGAAGACGTCGTTGATCTGTGCCTTGCAGTGAAGGCCGTCCGCACCGCGCCGCCACTGCGGACGGCCGGGTGGGATCAGGTCAACGAGGTGCCGATCGTCAGCCGCAGCGGCCGGCTCACCGTGCCGGAGATGGGCGAGGACGGAGAAGTGGGCGCGGGTGCCCCGATGCCGAACCTGGCGATCGCGGGGAAGGGCCGCTACCGGCTCCGTGTCTACGTGCGGGTCGACGATGCAGGGGAGGAGCAGCACCTGGTCGTCGTGTTCCCGGGCGCGTCGAGGAAGAGGCTCAAGCTGAAGCCGTGAGCGGTGGCGGGGCGCACACTCTCCTCCGCCGTGGTGAGACAGCCGGGCGTCAGCTATACGCGTGACCACCAGGGGCGCATTGGCGGAGCCGCGATGAGCCGACGGCTCCGCCAGGCCGACCTGCTGCGGCCTATGAAAGGCCGGTCTGACCAGTGCTCGTGGGGAGCGCCAGGAAGGCCGGCCTTTCTGCTGTTCTCGTGGGTGCTTGGTGACGGCCCTGATGTGCAACCACTGCACGATCAGGATCGCCGCATGCGCAGCGGCCTCCGCAGCTTCCCGTGTGGTCTTCTCCGTGGCCGGGCCGCCGGCGTGTAGATCTCTCCGCCCCTGCCGGAGCATCTTCCTCAGCCCGATGACGGGCTCTGCGGAACGGGGGCCGTTATACGTCGGTTTCGAGCCGGTACGGGCGTGTTTCATTGCTATGGTCGCGCGCATGCGATCGAATTACCTCGCCTGGGACGATGTGGTGGACCTGTTCGAGCGGCGCGGGCTGCCGAGGGGGACGTACGAGAACCTGTACGAGGAGGAGTACATCCTGGTGCCGGGTCCCGCCGCGGTGACCGGCGAACTCCCCCTCGACGAGCACGAGCGGGCACCGTGGCGGGAGGACACGCCCGAGGCGGCAACCGGGTACGTCGTGGACGGCGACCTGGTCGTCGACGGGAACGTCACCGCTGTGGACGACGGGGCCGCCGCGCTGATCGTCCTCGGGGACCTGCGGGCGAGGAACATCTACCTGGCCGGTGACGCGAAGCTGGTCGTGCGCGGCAACGTGACGGCCGAGACCTTCGTCGGCGACATGACCGACAAGCTGGTGATGATCCATGGGGACCTGCGCACCACCGTCTCGATCTTCTGGAACGAGTTCTGCCCTGACCTGATCGCCGGCGCCCTCCACGGCAGGACCCTCGCGCCGGCCTACCTCGACCTGTCCACCGCCTCCATCGGCGCTCTGATCGACCCGGCACCCGAGGCCCCGCTCAGCCACCTCCTCGTGCCCGAACTGCTGATCACCGGCACTCCCGGCCCCGACGACCTCCCCGAGCTCGGCATCCGCGGCGACGCCCTGCGCGACCGCCTGCTGGCCGGCCTCCCCCTCACCGCGACCCCCTGACCCGCAGCGGTAGCGGCTCGTGGGCGTCGTCCCATCGGGGGTTCGACAGATGACGGACAGCGCAGCCCCGGGCCGATGACGGTGCCGGGGCTGCGTGGTGGCTCGTCAGCCCGGCCGCGGGGGAGAGGCGGTTCTACAGGGAACCCGGCCGAAAGTGATCTGCGTCATAGCTTGGTCTTGGCCGGGGTCGCGTCCACCTCCGATGAACGGCCGCGAGCGGGAATCCGAGATCGCGAGAAAATATTTTGCCGCGCGGCACAACACCTTCACCCCTTCGGCCGTCTGGGACATGACGACCGAAGGGACGACAAGTGGATGACGAACCGGGCTTCGACGGCTTCGTGGCCGAGCAGGCAGATGCGCTGCTCCGCTACGGATACGTCCTGACCGGAAACCCGCATGACGCCGCCGACCTGGTCCAGGAGGCTCTGGTACGGCTGCGCGGCGCCTGGCCGAAAGTGCGACGCAAAGACAGTCCGCACAGCTATGTCCGGACCACGATGGCGCGGCTGCACATCAGCATCTGGCGGCGGCACAGGCGTGAACACCTCACCGGAGAGCCGCCGGAGCGGGTTCACCACGATGCCTTCCCTCCCGATGAGGATCAGGGGCTCTGGGAAGAGCTGGCCGTGCTGCCCCGCAGACAGCGTGCCGTGCTGGTGCTGCGCTATTACGAGCAGCTCACCGACGCCGAGATCGCCGAAGTGCTCGGCATCTCTCCCGGTACCGTGCGCGGCTATGCCTCCCGGGGCTTGGACAAGCTGCGTTCCTCCCTCTCCCCCTCACCGGTGACCCACGGGAGCATGCGATGACCGATCTGGAAGACAAGTTGAGCCGCGTCCTCTCCGGGGCGGCGCACCGCGCGCCGCAGGCGCCGGCCGGGCTGAGCGCGGCGGTCAAGGCGCGCCATCACCGGCGGCGGGCGCGGGCCGCCGCCGTGCTCGCGGCCGCGGCCGTGATCGTGGTGGCAGGCGGGGCGGGCGCGGCGGTGAGCGCCCTGCGCGCGACGGCCGCGCCGCACCCCGCGGTCAACGCGACCGGCGAGGCCAAGCCGTCGGCGGGTCAGCTCCCGCCGCCCATCGAGAAGGTGTGGCCGCAGGCCGTACACAAGATCCCGGCCACGTTGCCCGACGGCCGCGACTACTATCCGCAGCTCCTTCTCGACGATCGCACGCTGCTGGTCATGACGGGCGTCCTCGGCGGGAACCGTCAGTTCCTGTGGGGCTACGACCTGGACACCGGCGTGCCCAGGCAGATCGCCGAGATCCCCCCGACGAAGGGGTCAGCGATCGTCGCCGACGACGTCGCCGCCGGTGGCGGCAGCATCGTCTGGTGGGCGTCCTACAAGGAGGCGGGCGGCCCGCGGGTCGCCCGCATCTGGACGGTGCCGGTCACCGGCGGCCGGCCTCGGCCGGTGACCGACGTCCCCCTCGGGAACGTCATGAAGCAGGGGCACATCAACGGGCTGACGGTGGTGGGCTCCGACGTGGTCTTCGCCTACGAGAAGGGCGGGGTCTACCGGGTGCCGCTGAGCGGGGGCCGTCCGCAGCCGGTGAAGGGCGCCGAACGGCATCACATCCTGCAATGGCCGTGGGTGGGCGCCCACCACGGAAAGGCGATCTTCCGCGAGCTGCTCAACGCCGAGACCGGTGAGCGGCGCGACGCCGTGGTCAGGGCCGATGAGGAGGTCAGGTGCGGCGTCGAGCGGTGCGCGGGCATAGCGGTGCGATACAAGACCGTCAAGGTCGAACGTCCCCGCGACCGCTCCGGGAAAGAGATCAAATGCGGCACCCGCCGGTGCCCGGACACGGCGCGGACCCAGACCGTCCTGCGCAGGTTCGTCCGCGACCGCGACGGCTCCCGGGAGCGCGAACTGCCGCCCGGCTTCCAGATCGGCGACGACGCCGGCCTTGAGCGCTTCTTCAAGGTCAGTGGGATGAGTCCGGAAGACCGGGGCGTCCTGACGCTCTACGACGTCGACACCGGCAGGTCCGCCGATCTCGGCATACGGCCGGACGGCGCAAGAGTCATGGCGATCCCCGACGGCGGCCTCGACCGGCTGATGACCTACCAGATCGGCAACGAGATGTACGTCCTGGACCTGGCCACGATCAAGTAAGGGATTCGAGACGGCAGGCGATGTCTCGCCAGAGACCGTTTGACGGGAAGTGCGCAGGCGGGTGACACCGGGGGCGCGCACTTCCCGTCAGACGACCACCCTCCGGCTCCGGCGGCAGCGGGAACAGCCGCGACCGGTTGACGACACCTCGCCCTTGGCGTCGTTTCCGCAGGACAGGCGCTGCCGGCCGGTTTCGCCGATCTTCTCGGCCATCTCATCGGCGCGGAACTTCCCGGCCCCGGTGGTGATCTGGTGCGAGACGGATTCCGCAACGATCGCTAACCTGCGGGCTATGGAACGGCGTGACATTGAGATCTTTCTGACCCTGGCCGAGGAGCTGCATTTCGCCCGTACGGCCGAGCGGCTGGGCGTCAGCGGTGCCCGGGTGAGTCAGACGATCAAGCAGTTGGAGCGCCGGTTCGGCGTCGCGCTGTTCCAGCGGACCAGTCGGCAGGTGACGCTCACCCCGGTCGGCAGCGCGCTGCGTGAGGATGTGCAGGCCGGATATCAACGCATTCAGGAGGGCATCGCCAAGGCCATCGCCGCCGGGCGTGGCTTTTCCGGGATCTTGCGGGTGGGCTTCTCCAGCCCGCTGGTGGGGGAGGCCATCATGGCAGCCGCTGAGGCGTTCCGCACTCGCCATCCGGACTGCGAGGTGCGCATCCGCGAGGTGCACCTGTCGGATGCGTTCGGCGCGTTGCGCACCGATGAACTCGACCTGCAGATCACCGAGCTGCCCGTGCAGGAGACCGACCTGTCGAGCGGGCCCGCCCTGCTGTGTGATCCCCGCGTGCTGGCCGTCTCCTCCGGGCACCCTTTCGCCCGCCGCGACAGCGTCACGGTGGAGGATCTCGCCAGGGACACCGTGCTCGTGCCCGCCGACGCGCCCGAATATCTGCTGGACGCGCTCATCCCGGCGCAGGCGCCCAGCGGGCGTCCCATCCAGCGCGAGCAAATACTGACCTCGCGGCAGGAATTGCTGACGCTGGTCAGCGGCGGCGCGGGGATGGCCGTGGTGGGCAGCCAGGCCACGCGGTATCACGCCCGGCCGGACATCGTCTACGTGCCCATCGCCGACCTGCCGCCGATCGAGTACGGACCGGTCTGGCCGGTCGGCGGCCGGACCAGCAGGGTGCGTTCGTTCACCACGCTCCTCCGCGCGGAGCTCGATCGCTAACCCAGGAGTTATCGATCGTTTCGGATCTCGTCGTTGTTGCAGGTAGGTGAGGCGCTGAGGATGGAGACATGGCAACGACGAAGGAAGACATCATGACGAACCCCATCCCCGAGGAGTACAAGGGCGGCGTTCCCTACCTCAACGTGCACGACGCCAAGGCGGCCATCGACTTCTACAAGAAGGCCTTCGGCGCGGAGGTGAGCATCGAGATCCCACGCCAGGGAGACAAGATCGCACACGCCGAGTTCCGGATCGGTGGCGCGGTCTTCATGCTGCGCGACGAATACCCCGAATACCACTTCCGCAGCCCGAAGACGATCGGCGGTACACCGGTCAACCTGCTGGTCTTCGTGCCGGACGTCGAGACGTTCGCCGAGCGGGCCACAGCTGCGGGAGCGCGCGTCATCCGGCCGGTGGAGATGCAGTTCCACGGCGATCTGCAGGTCGAACTGGAGGACCCCTTCGGTCACTCCTGGTTCTTCACCAGCCGGGTCGCCGACATGAACGCGGAGCAGTTGAAGGAGACCGCGTCGGCCGCGAACCTCTGAACCGGCCGAGCAGCTGCTTGCTGTACGTGAGGCAGTCCCCGGCGGGAACCGACCGCCGGGGCCAAGGAGCGGTCAAGCGAGTTCTTGTCGCAGGGGCCACGGAGTGACCGCGCCAGCCACCACTCCGCCGTATTCCGGTGGCACCCCATTCCCGGGAGCGGAGTCGGCCATGCTCGCCGGCCGATCACGATGCCTCGAATTCAGGACACCCGCGGTGACGCCCGGTTCCAGCGCATCCGGCACCACGGGAGCGCCAGGTCGACCTGGGTGGCGATGGTGCGGGGAGCCAGGGAGGCGATGGCGGCGGCCTCGCGGTGGCGCGCGTATACGGTGTCCACGTAGCGATGGCCGGTGTCGGGGGCGATGAAGAGCACCGTCCGCTCCGGGGACTGTTCGCGTTCCCAGCGGGCGGCCAGGTAGGCCGCTCCGGTCGACAGGCCGGCGAACACCGCGTGCCGGCGCAGCAGATCGACGCTGCCGGCCAGGGCCGCGTCGAAGGAGATCCAGTGGATCGTGTCGTAGGAGGCATGGCTGACGTTGGCGAAGGGGATGGAGCTGCCGATGCCGGCAATGATGATCTCCGGGTCGGTGACGTGCTCCGCGCCGAAGGTGACGCTGCCGAAGGGCTGGACGCCGACGAGTTCGAGGCCGGGGGAGTCGGGCCGGAGACAGCGAGCCAGGGCGCCGGTGGAGGCGCCCGAGCCGACGGCGCCGACGACGGTCAGGTTCTCGGCCCCCGTGGACTGCCGGATCAGGTCGGCCACGGCGGCATAGCCGTCATAGTGGATGTCATCGTGATACTGCCGCATCCAGTGGTAGTCGGGGTGGTCGGCGAGGATCTCGCCGATGCGCTCGACGCGCCGTTTCTGGTCCAGCTTCAGATCGTCGCCGGAGGGCATCTGCTCCAGCGTCGCTCCCAGGACGGTGAGCTGGATGCGCAGGGTGTGGTCGACCGTCGAGGATCCGACGATGTGACAGCGCATGCCGTACCGATGACAGGCCAGGGCCAGGGCGTAGGCGTAGATGCCGCTGGAACTGTCCAGCAGGGTGTCACCCGGCCGGACCTTCCCGGTGTCGAGCAGGTGGCGGACCGCGGCGAGCGCGGAGATCACTTTCATGCTCTCAAACCGCAGGCAGATGAGCCGCTCGTCGAGGCGTATCAGGTCCGGACGGCCGATCGCCTCCGCAATGTGCTGATCCATTCGGAAACTCCTTGATCGTCGAGAAGGTGCGGGTGGCAGGCAGACCGTTGCTCTCCAGCGCCTGCAGGCAGCGCCGTACCCGGCGCTGCAGGTCCGGGGCGGCGGGGTCAAGGAGCAGCCCGGCCACCGCACCGCTGT
This sequence comes from Streptosporangium sp. NPDC003464, assembly GCF_053588315.1. Lineage (NCBI taxonomy): Bacteria > Bacillati > Actinomycetota > Actinomycetes > Streptosporangiales > Streptosporangiaceae > Streptosporangium > Streptosporangium sp. NPDC003464. The sequence continues at coordinate 41,151 of NZ_JBSFPS010000032.1, forward strand.
GCGCGATCTGCACCCCCAGCGCTCCGAGGCTCCGGGCGATGTCGATGAGGGTGTCGAACTCCGGATGGCGCAGAAGCTGTTGCCCGCGCCGGGCGCTGGCGGTGGCGACCTGGCCGAGCAGGGCGGCATCACCGGTGGCCACGGCCTGCCGAAGCCAGGTGCGCAGCTGTTCGTAGGCGCGCATGTCGTTGTCGTCGTGCGCGCGGGCCGGCAGGGAGAGGGTGTCCACGGGCGCGCCGCCTCCCAGGACGCAGCCCACGACGACGAGAGGTGGCAGACGCGGCCCGAGGACTTCCAGGACGCGGCCCTCACGCTGGGCGAACAGGGTGGGCCGGGCGTCGAGCATCAGCGGATCGCAGGCCAGTTCGGCCCGTACGGCGAGCGCGGCGAGGGTGCCGGGCGGCAGGCGCAGCCGGTAGGCGTCGGCCACCGCCCGCAGCACGGCGAGGACGTCGCTGGTGGAGCTGCCCATGCCCAGGCCTACCGGGATGTCTCCGGTGATCAGCAGGTGCCCGCCGCAGGGTGGCTGTCCGCTCCGGCGCGCGCATTCCAGGACGGCCAAGGCCGCCGCTCGAGCGGCCTTGCTCCGATCGCCGGGCTCAACGGTGATCAGGTCCGGCGGGCTGCCGGGGCGGCGGAGGAACTCGGCCTGGCTGCCCGGCCCGGTCATCGGCAGCGTTACCAGGCCGTGGCACCAACGGCCGGTGCTGTCGCGGAAGACGCCCTGCAGGATCTCACCGTGGTGACAGGAGGCGTGTCCGGTGCCGAGCAAGTCCCGGATCAACCACGGTCTCCCGCTCGGTAGCGGTACAGCACCGTGGGTTCGGCGCTGAACTGCGAGAACGGGAACGGCTCCGCGGACAGGGCGCTCACCCCCGAGCCGAGGAAGGCCCGGGCTATCGCGCTGCCGGTCTGCGCGTAGACGACCAGGGGGACGTCCCGGTCGCGGCAGCGCTCGAGGATGGTGTCGAAGGAGCCGTTGCTCAGCGTCATACCGGTGGCCACCACCGCCTCAGCGCGCTCCAGCACCTCGTGCATGTCGTCGGTGACGGGATCGCCCCACTGGGTCGCCCTGAGGTTGAAGTCGCACGGCAGGGGCTCGCCGCCGCGTTCCCTGATGGCCGCGACCAACGGGTTGACCACGCCGATGAGGCCGACTCGGGTGCCCTGGCCGATCTCCAGCAGCCCGGCGATGGCGGCGTCGCGGGCCTTGGCCCGGACCTCGGGCGGTCCGGCCGGCAGCGTAACGGGCTCGGCCTCCGCGGCTGAGCGGTGGGGGCGCTGTTCGGCGAGGTAGGCGTCGAGGGCGGCGATCCGGAGTGGCAGCGGTCCTTCGCGCAGCAGGGTGTCGAGCGGGAGACCGGAGAAGTCACGGCAGATCGCAGGGTCGATCTCCCCGGCTTCGAAGGCGCAGCCGCCGAAGGATCCGCCGAGGCGGACCAGGACGTACTGGTTGAGGTAGGTAGTGGTGCTGCCGGCCAGCCGGGTGCCGTGGTGGATCCAGAAGACGCTGGCCGCCACGGTTTCGGCGGGCGGGCGGCCGCGGTCACCGGCCAGGACGGACGCGGTGAGGGCGTTCACGGTCATGAGATTCCTTGTCGGTGAGGGGAGCGCGGTAGGCGATCACGGGATGGCCCAGGGAGTCGGTGGCGAGTTCCGCGTCCACCTCGAAGATCTCGGCGAGGCGGTCGGCGGTCAGGACGGCGGTGGGAGAGCCGGCGGTGACGAGGCGCCCGTGGTGCAGGAGCACCAGGCGGTCGCAGTAGCGGGCGGCGAGCGACAGGTCGTGCAGCACGACCAGCACCGTCTGGTCGGTGCCGGCGAGCAGCTCCATCAGCTCCAGCTGATGCTTGATGTCGAGGTGGTTGGTGGGCTCGTCCAGGAGCAGGCCGTACGGCTGCTGGGCGAGCGCTCGGGCGAGGTGCGCACGCTGGCGCTCGCCACCGGACAGACCGGCCCAGGAACGTCCGGCGAGTGCGGTGAGCCCGACGCGCTCCAGCGCGGCGGCGACGATGGCGCGGTCGGTGGCGTCGGCTCCGTGCCAGCGTTTGTGGAACGGGACGCGCCCCAGCCCCACGACGTCGGCGACCCGCAGAGCCGTCCCGGGCCCGGAGTCCTGCTCCATGAAGGCGATCTGACGGGCGATCCGCCGCGCACTCCAGCCCGCGATGGGCCGGCCGTCGTAGCGGACTGCACCCGCCTCCGGGAGGCGCAGCCCGGCGAGGCAGCGCAGCAGCGAGGACTTACCCGATCCGTTGGGACCCAGCAGGCCGACGGTCTGGCCCGGTTCGATGTCCACGCTGATGTCACGGAGCACCGGGGTGCCCGCGACCGACCAGTTGAGCCTCTCCGCGGTGATCCTCACAGTTCACCCCGCCGGCGCAGCACCAGCAGGAACAGGGGGACACCGAGCAGCGCGGTGATCACACCGACCGGCAGTTCCCGTGGTGCGAAGGCGACCCGGGCCAGAGTGTCGGTCCACACCAGGAACACCGCGCCGGCGAGCGCCGCGGCGGGCAGCAGCCCGCGGTGCAGCGGTCCGACCAGGAAGCGCATGCCGTGGGGGACGATCAGCCCGACGAAGCCGATGGCGCCGACCGTGGCCACGGCGACCGAGGTCAGCACGGCCGTCACGACAAGCAGCAGCATGCGGCTCCGCCGTACCGCCACCCCCAGCGACGCGGCGGTGTCCGCGCCGAACGCCAGCGCGTCCAGGGAGCCGGCGCACAACCACGCGGCCACCAGGCCGAGCGGCGTGACGATCGCGCAGACCACGACGGCCTCCCAGCGGGCCGGGGCCATCGAGCCGAGCAGCCAGTGGGTGATCGCGCGGGTGGTGTCGGCGTCGGCCGAGGCCATCAGGACGAGCGAGGTCAGCGCGGTGAACAGCTGGCCGACGACCACCCCGGTGAGCACGATGCGGACCGAGTCCAGACCGGTACGGCGGAGCAGGGCCAGCAGCAGCCCGAAGGACAGCAGCGCGCCGACGAGAGCGCCCCCGGTGACGCCGAGGGCATGGGTGCCGACGCCGAGGACGACCACGACGACGGCTCCGGTGGAGGCGCCCGAGGAGACGCCGAGCAGGTAGGGGTCGGCGAGCGCGTTGCGGGTGACGGCCTGCAGCACCGTGCCACACACCGCGAGTGAGGCGCCGACCAGGGCCGCCATCAGGACCCGAGGCAGGCGCAGGTCCCAGATGAGCGAGTCCACCAGCGGCGGGAGCGGATCGACGCCCAGGCCGAGCCGGGCGCCGACTGTCCGCGTCAGGTCGGCCCACCCGATGTCGGCGGTGCCCAGGCGCACGCCGGCCGCCACCGAGGCGGCCAGCGTGAGCATCGAGGCGATCACCAGCAGCGTGGACCGGCCTGTCCGGGGTGCCTCGGGCCTGCCGTCCAGCGGCTGCACGCTGTGCTCTCTGGCCGCCGGATGCAGCAGGTCAGCGGGCATGACCGAGGTCCTTCATGCCGGCTGCCAGCAGTCCCAGCGCGTGCACCGATCGCACGGAGGGGTCCAGCTCGATGCCCGGCACCTCGATGATCCTGTTGTTGCGGACCGCCGCCAGCTGGGAGATCACCGGTTCTTCGGCCATCGTGGCGCGCTTCTCCGCGGCCGAGTCACCGGGCCGGCCCCGCTCGGACAGGTCGCCGATCACGATGAGGTCCGGGTCGCGCTTGGCGACCTCCTCCCAGGAGACCTCCGGCCAGTCCTCGTTCACGTCGTCGAAGGCGTTCTTCGCGCCGACGATCCGGCTCATCTCGCTGGGCAGACCGGTCTTGCCCGCGACATAGGGCATGCCGTTGAAGATCGAGTAGAGGAAGACGACGGTGGGCGGGTCGGTGACCTTGGCGCCGCTCTCGCCGGCCCGGGCGACGGCGGCCCGTTGCTCACGGATCAGTCCGGCCGCCCGAGCCTCGGCGCCGAAGACCTTGCCGAGCTGCTCGTAGTCGGAGAAGAGCAGCTCGAAGGAGGTCATGCCGGGCTTGTTCTGCTGGGGGCAGTCCACGGCGCTGACGAAGGTGGGGACCTTGAGCGTGCCGAGTTCCTCGCGGGTGCCCGCCCGGTCCTGGGTGTAGAGGTCAGCGGAGGCGGCCATGACGAAGTCCGGGGTGGCGGCGCGCACCTGCTCACTGGTGGCGATCTTGGGGGCGATGACCGGGATCCTGGCGTACGCGTCCTGGTAGGTCGCGGGGATCTCCGTCTTCACGTTGGCCGTCCCGGCCATGCGCTCCTGAAGTCCTAGCTCCAGGAGGATCTCGGTCGAGGTCTGGTCCAGCGCGACGGCGCGCTTGGGGGGCTGGGCGAACGCGAGCGGCCGGCCGCAGCTGGTGACGGCGGCCTGGGCGGTGGGCTGGTCGGCCTGAACCGCCGAACAACCCGTGGTGGTCAGGAGAAGGACGAGGCCGAGGTGACGGCCGAGATGACGCATGGATGCTCCGGGAGTCGGCGTGGTGTGTGCCAAGATAGCGCAAACGGTAACCATTTTCATTTTAAAATCAGGAGCACCACACCGTGGCAACCAAGACCGATCCCCCCGTCCTGCGTGACCCCGCCTTCCTGCGGCTGTGGGTCGGGACCACCGCCTCCGGCCTCGCGACCTGGGCGCTGCCCTTCGTGCTCGGCCTCGCGGTGCTGCACCGCGAACTCGACGCGGTGGGCCTGGGCCTGGTCCTCGCAGCCCGGACCGCCGGCTTCCTGGCCGCCGTCGCCGTCGGCGGCGTGCTGGCCGACCGCCACTCCCGCCGAGCGGTCGTGCTCTGGTCCGCCCTCGCGGCCGCGCTCGCGGCGCCGCTCCTCGCTCTCGGACTCGGCCGATCCCTGGTACTGATGGCCGCGGCCGCCGCCGTGGCCGGTGCCGGGCAGGGGGCATGCCGTCCCGCCTTCCAGGCGCTCACCGCTGAGGTCGTCGATCCCGGCCGCAGGCAGCAGGCCAACGCCGCCATGACCTTCGCGGTGCGCGTCTCCACGCTGGCCGGCCCCATGCTCACCGCGCTCCTCGCGGCCTACCTCGAGGTCGGCACGCTGCTGCTGGGTATCGGCCTGCTCTGGCTCGTCGCCGCCCTGCTCCCCGGACGCGGGGCCGCCTCGCCCACCCTGTCCGCCGTGCCCGCGCCGGGCTCTTCCTTCCGCGCCGACTTCCTGGACGGCATCCGCGAGGCTTGCCGTCATCCCTGGTTCCTGGCCGGGCTCGCCGCCCTGACCTCCGTGATCGCACTGGGCTACTCGGCCACCAGCGTCGCCCTGCCTCTGATCAGCCGGGACCGCTACGGCAGCGAATGGGTGCTTGCCGCGGCCATGACCGCCTACACCGTGGGGGCGCTCGGCGGCGCGCTGATCACCGCCCGGTGGCGGCCCCGCGCCCAGGGCTGGGCCGCCTTGGCCGGGCTGGCTGTGTACGGCCTCGCGCCGCTGAGCCTGATGCTGCCCGTGCCCCCGGTGCTGGTGATCGCCGCCTATGCCCTGATCGGCATCGGGATCGAGCTGTTCAACGTGCCGTGGTTCACCGCCATCCAGCGTGAGGTGGCACCGGACAAGCTGGCCCGCGTCTCTTCGCTGGACTTCCTGCTTTCGTACGGCCTGGCGCCGGCCGGCCTGGCACTCATCGCTCCGGGCATCGAAGCCTTCGGGGTGACGCCGGTACTGGCCGTGTGCGCGGCGGTCTGCTTCCTGGCTCCCGCGCTGGCCGCGCTGGTCCCCACGGCTCGTCGCTTCGGCCGTTGACCAGCCTGGTGCGACGGGACAGAGGATCGTGACGCACCAGAAGGTCACGATCTGACCTTGGGCAATGTGGGCGGAGCCAGGACCGTGCTGGACCCTGCGACCTTCACGTGAGGACACCATGGACCGGCTCCCCGGCCTACCGAGCCCCTCTCCTTGTGGGGCCTTTGATCGGGGGGTGCTCAGGGTGCGTATCGTCACCCTGAGCGAGGTCCCGTGGTGGGTGTTACCTCCTCCACTGCTCCGCCGGTGACACACCGGGCAGCGGCTTGCCGATGAGGGCCAGCGGGAGGAAGAAGCAGACCTGGCCGATCGCCATGATGAGCGTGGCGAGCGCCTTGTCGTCGTACTGCTCGGATGCCCGGGCGTACAGCTCGTCGGGGACGCGCTCGCCGGACGCGCTCGGAGTGAGGACGGATTCGACCAGTTCCAGCGCGATCCGTTCGGCTCCGGTGAAGTAGGGCGCGTCCCGCCAGGAGGCCACGGCGGTGATGCTCTCCTCACTTGCGCCGGCCTTGCGGAGGTTGCCGGTGTGCAGGACGGTCAGGTACGTGCTGCCGACGATCTGTCCGGCGCGCAGCTGGACCAGGCTGATGGTGGTCTGCGGGATCATGCCGTTTCCGGTCGCCTTGTACAGGGCGCTGCCGATGTCCTTGAGCTCGGGGACGAGCACGGCGGGGTTGGGCAGGCGCGACCGGTGGTTGTGCTGCTGGGCGGTGGTCATGGTGGTGGTGTTCCTTTCTGAACGGTGTTCCGCCGCTATGACGGCTCGCACGGGGCGAAGGTGACCGGTGAGGCGACGGATTCTCACCTCGGGATGCTGTCGAGGGACTCCGCGCTCCGGCTCACGGGGCGCGGCCGCAGGAGGAGGACGGCGGTGAGGATGGCGGCCAGGCAGAACGCGCCCGCGCCGAGCATGCCGGCGGTGTAGCCACTGGTGAGCGTGTTGTGCACGGGTGTGCCCTGCGGTCGGTCGGTGGTGGCGGCGGCGATGCCGGCCAGGACGGCCAGGCCGAGGGCGCCGCCGATGACGCCGGAGCGATGGGTGAGCACGTCCCCGCAGCGTGATCGCGTCCTTGCCACCGGCGGCGAACTCCGGCCAGCTGCGAGCCCACCTGGCCGTCCTGCTCGGCCACCACCACGGCGAACGCCTCGCGCACCCGCTCGAAGCCGTCCGCCACCGTCCCGTGAACATCCGTCCTGCTCATCGTCAGCAACCTTCCGTGAGTGTCGGTCGCCGGCATGTCGGATGGTGCGGGGAAAGATGACCGGTGCGTATAGCGGTCACCTTTCACCGGTTTGACGCGTCACCGGTATGACGTTTGCCGATGGAGAGGATTGCGACCGTGACACCCCATGACTTCCTGGCCGTCCAGTTCGAGGGGCACCGCCCCCGTCTGAGGGCGGTCGCCTACCGCATGCTCGGCTCGCTGACCGAGGCCCACCGGATCCTCGAGACCGGCCCGTAGCCATTGGGCGACGAGGCCGATCCTCATGATGAGGTAGCCCAGCGTGACGACACCGTAATCGCCGTGACCGGCCGCGGCCGGCACACCGGCGGCAAGGACCAGCACACCGGCCATCTGCACCATGGTCAGCAGCCGGTAGGCGACATCGTCGGTGTCGTAGGACGAGGCGAACCAGGTGAAGTTCATCCACGCCCACCAGATCGCGAAGAACACCTGCAGGAACGGGACCAGTCCGGC
>NZ_JBSFPS010000033.1:0-47258 GCF_053588315.1 Streptosporangium sp. NPDC003464
GGTGGTGTCCTCGTAACACAGCGTGCGACCGGCGTACATCTGCCCGTCCCGCCGCCGCGGCGCGGCACCGGTGACCGCGGTGAACTCCGCGTCCAACCCAGCCAGCGCCTCCTTCAACCCCGCCGGATCACCCGCGGCGGCGGCCACCGCGTCACGGGCCGCGCACAACCGCGCCAGCCCCGCCGCGGCGTGTCCGCGCAGTTCGGTGTCCCCGATCGAGGCGATCCGCTCACGCAGTGCCTGCTCGGCGTCGCGGCCGATCGGCAGCGCCGCGTCCCAGGTGATCAACTCCCGCTCGACCAGCCGCTCCAGCAGCAGGTAGCCGTCCTCCGGCCGGTCCAACTCCGTGACGATCTCCACCGCCGGGGTGCGCCCGTCACAGCGGGCCAGCACCGCCGCCTCCACCGGCGACAGCGCCAGCGGCGGCTGCATCGGTCGCAGCAGCGACCGCTCCTGCACGGTGAGATGCGGCAGCAGCGCCGGCGGCCACCAGCGGCGGACCAGCGGATCGCCGGCCAGGTGATCGGCGTAGGCGGTCATCGCCCAGCCCTCGAAGAACACCCGTCGGTGGCGGAGCAGGCCCGGGCCGGTCCGGACGCTCAGCGCCTGTTCGGACCGCTCGACGTCGATCCAGCAGACCGGGCCGAAGAACCCGATGGTCTCGTTCTTGGCGCAGTAACGCTGCCAGTAACGGATCACCGCCCGCTCCCGGTCCCGGCGCCGCACGTTACGGCTCGCCTCCGGACCACCGGCCACCAAGCCGTCCAAGGCGACCAGCACACCCGGGTTCTGCCAGGTCACCGCCTCACGGAACAGCGGATCAGCGGCGATCTCACAGATCTTGCGAGCCCCCGCCGCGACCGCCTCGGCCAGCGTCTTGTCGAACATCTCCGCGTCACCGTTACCGGCGAGCAGGTCGTCGGCCGCGGCGGCGGCCGCGGGCGCCGCGAAGGCGTCCAACCCGTCGGCGGGGAACCCCGTCGTGCGCAGCAACGCGTCCGGCCACACCGACCAGCCGCTGTCTCCCAGTCTCACCTTCGTCACAGCCCACCGCCCGCGGCCCTGAGGTCCGCCGACAGCAGGGTGGTCAGGTCGGCCAGCCTGTCCTGGAGGAAGAAGTGACCGCCGTCGAGGCGGTGCAGGGCGAAGCCCGCGGCGGTGTGCTGCTCCCAGGCGGCCACCTGCTCCATCGAGACGGCCCGGTCGAGCGTGCCGGCGAAGGCCGTGATCGGCACCGGCAGCGCCGGTCCGGGCTGGTAGACGTAGTCGTCCAGCCAGGCGAAGTCCGCCCGCAGCGTCGGCAGCAGCAGCTCCAGCAGTTCCGGCTCGGCGGCGACCGCCTCGGGCACACCGCCCCCGGCCACCACCCGGGTCACCAGCTCGTCGTCGGAGACGCGGGAGAGCCCGTCGAAGGTGTCGGCGGAGGCGTGCAGATGCGGTGCGCGGGCGGCGCCCACATACAGCCGGACCGGCAGCGGCGCGTCGGCACGGTCCAGCCGCCGGGTCACCTCGAACGCCAGCCGCGCGCCCAGCGAGTGCCCGTACAGCGCGTAGGGGCGGCTGTCGGCGGTCACGGCGTCGGCGACCGCGTCGGCCAGCTCGGCCAGGTCGATCTCGGGCGGCTCGACGATCCGGTTCTCCCTGCCCGGTAGCTGGACGCCCACCACCTCCACGTCGGGGGCGAGGGCGGCCGGCCAGGGGTGGAACACGCCCGCGCCCGCGCCGGCGTACGGCAGGCAGAACAGCCGGAGCGGCGCGTGCGGCAGGGGCCGCGCGCACCGGAACCAGCGGGCCGTCAGGGTGGTCATCGGGTGCCTCCCGGCGGGTCGATCCAGTAGCGCTGTCGTTGGAAGGGATAGGTCGGCAGCGGTACCCGCCGCCCTGGGACGGCGGAGCCGGAAGGCAGCGCCTCCGGCGCGCCGGCCTGGGACATCAGCCGGTCGGGGTCGAGGGCCGCGATCGCCTCGGCGAGGCTGCCGCACTCCACGACGGCCCGGTGGGCGAAGGAACGGCGTCCGGCCGTCAGGGTGTGCGCCACGTCGGCCGGTGACAGGTGCGGGTTGGCGGCGAGATGCTCGCGCAGCCGTACGATCGCGGCGCGGAGGGCCTCGGGAGAGCGGGCGGAGATCGGGAGCAGATACCGGCCCCCGGAGGCGGGCACCGTGGCCTGCGGCTGCGGCGCCTCGGACACCAGGACGTGGGCCCCGGTGCCGCCGATGCCGATCGCGCTGACCCCGGCCACCCGCCGGCGGCCCTCGGGCCAGTGCACCGTCTTGGCAGGCAGGTAGAACGGCCCGCGCTCCAGGTCGAGCTGCGGGTTGGGGGAGTCGAGGTGCAGGTTGCCGGGGATCTGCCCGTGCCGTACCGACAGGACCGCCTTGATGAACCCCGCGATCCCGGAGGCGGCGTCGGTGTGGCCGATGTTGGTCTTGACCGCGCCCAGCGCGCAGTGACCGGTGTCCCGCGCGCCGGCCGCCCGGAAGGCCCGGGTCAGCGCCTCCACCTCGATGGCGTCGCCCAGCGGCGTGCCGCTGCCGTGCGCCTCCACCATGCCGATCTCGTCGGGGGAGATCCCCGCGTCGCCGAGGGCCTCGGTCACCGCGGCCACCTGACCGCTCAGACCCGGTACGGCGAAGCCGGCCCGGGCGGCGCCGTCGTTGCCGACCGCCCAGCCGGGGATCACGGCGTACACGTGGTCGCCGTCGGCCATGGCGTCGGCGAGCCGCTTGAGCGCCACCACGCCGCTCCCGCTGGAGAATCCCGAGCCGTTGGCCGCGGCGTCGAAGGCGCGGCACCGCCCGTCCGGGGAGACCATCCCGCCGGGGGTGTGCCGGTAGCGGGGCCAGGTGACGCTGACCCCGCCCGCGAGCGCGAGGTCGCAGCGGTGGTCGGCGAGGTTCTGGGCGGCCATGCACACCGCAACCAGGGAGCTGGAGCAGGCGGTCTGCACCGCGACCGCCGGTCCGGTCAGCCCGAGCCGGTAGGCGACCTGCCCGGGCAGGTGGTCGGCGCGCTGGTGGGGCAGGAGCCGCCCCTCCCAGTCGTCGGGGTCGTCCGGGGCGCCGGCGGCGGGGTTGCCGAACAGGTGGAACAGGAAGTAGCGGTTGGCCGAGGTGGAGGCGTACACGCCGATCTGGCCGTCGAAGCGGCCCGGGTCGTATCCCGCGTCCTCCAGGGCCTCCCAGGCCGTCTCCAGGAACAGGCGGTGCTGCGGATCGGTGCGGGCGGCCTCCTCGGCGGTGAACCCGAAGAACTCGGCGTCGAAGTCCGCCACCCCGTCCAGCTTCCCGCCGGCCCTCACGTGCGCGGGGTCGGCCAGCAGCCCCGCCCCGACGCCCAGCTCGCGCAGCTCCGATTCCGGGTAGTCCCAGATGGCGTCCACTCCGTCGGACAGCACGGACCAGAACGCGGCCGGGTCGGGAGCGCCGGGGAAGCGGCAGGCCAGGCCGACCACCGCGATGTGGCCGTCGAGGTCGTCGAGGTCGTCGAAGCCGGCGGCGGCGGAGGGGACCGCGGCCGGCGGCGGCGGGGGCGGCGTGTCGGCCGGGGCGGACAGGGCCCGGGCCTGGGCCCGCACCGTGGTGTGCTCGAACAGCGTCACCATCGGCACCGGAGTCCCGAACGTCTCGGACAGGCGCTGCTGGAGCCGTCCCAGGAGCAGGGAGTGGCCGCCGGCGTCGAAGAACGGCTCGGTCACGCCGATCCGCGCCACGCCGAGCACCTCGCACCAGGCGTCGTGCACGGTGGCCTCGGCGGGGGTGGCCGGCCGCTCGCCGTCGCGGACGGGGCCCGGAGCGGGCAGGGCCCGGGCGTCCACCTTGCCGGTCGGGGTGAGCGGCAGCGCGTCGAGCACCATGATCGCCGCGGGGACCAGGTAGTCCGGGAGGACCTCGGCGGCGCTCCGCCGCATCGCGGCCGGATCGAGCACGGCGCCGGGGGCGGGCTGTACATGGGCGACGAGCCGGTCCCCGGCGAGCGTGACCACGGCCCTGGCCACCCCGGGCTGTCCGGCCAGGTGCGTCTCCACCTCGGCCGGCTCGACGCGGAACCCGCGCACCTTGATCTGCCGGTCCAGTCTGCCCAGGCAGACCAGCGTGCCGTCGGGCAGCTCGCGTCCCAGGTCTCCGGTGCGGTAGACCCGCCTGCCGTCGCCGTCGGTGGTGAATCGCGCGGCGGTGCGCTCGGGGTCCCGCCAATATCCCAGGGCCAGGTACGGGCTGCGGATGGCGATCTCGCCCTCGCCGCCGTCGGCGTCCAGCAGGACCACCTCGTAGCCCGGCAGCGCACGGCCGATCGGCACCAGGGGGCCCGGCTCCGGCCCGGCCTCCGAGGGGTCGAAGGAGATCCGGTGGTGGGCCACGAAGGTGGCCTCGGTGGCCCCGTACCCGTTGACGAACTGGCAGCGGTCGGCGAAACGTCCCCGGCCGGCGGCCACGTCGGAGCCGGTCACCCGCTCGCCGCCGAGCAGCACGGCGCGGACCGAGGGCAGCCGGCCGGCGGGCCCCAGCGCGTCGAGCACGTAGCGGTAGAGCGTCGGGGTGGAGTGGTAGACGGTCACGCCCAGGTCGGCCAGGCGGCGCACCAGCTCGCCCGGCCCGAGCGCGCGGACGTCGATCGGCACCACGGCCGCGCCGCTCAGCAGCGCGGGGTAGATGTCCGGGATGGAGGCGTCGAAGCTGACCGAGGCGAGCAGGCTGAGCCGGTCCTCGGAGGTGATCGACAGGCTCTCGATCTGGTTGCCGACGCAGTGCGCCAGGTTCCGGTGGCTCTGGGCCACCCCCTTGGGCACGCCGGTGGATCCGGAGGTGTAGCGCAGGTAGGCCACGCTGTCCGGCTCGACCGTCTCGGGGGCCACCGGCGCCGCCGGGGTCGCGTCCTCGACGAGGACCACGGCGCAGGACCGCTCGCCGAGGAGGGTACGGGCGAGCGCCTCGTGCCTGCGGGTGGTGACCAGCACGCTCACATCGGCGTCGTCGACCATGTACGCCAGCCGCGGCACCGGATACGAGGGGTCCAGCGGGACGTAGACGCAGCCGGAGAGCAGGGTCCCCAGGATGGCGGCGATGACCGTCGCGTCGTGACCGGTCAGGAGGCCGACCCGCCCTCCCGGACGGCCGCCGGCCTCGGTGACGAGGCGTTGGATCCCACCGGCCGCGGCGGCGAGCTCACCGTAAGTGATTGAAGCATCAACCGAATACACCGCAACGCGGTCAGAATTGCTGTTAACGACGTCGAGGAATCGGCCGACTACCATCTGTTGCATTACCGGAATTCCCGCATGTTGTTCACCATCTGGATCCGCCGTTACCCCGTGTTACGCCGTTAGGTACGACTTGCGGCATCTGCCACATGGAACGTTAAAGGCCGGACATTGCCGATCATTAGCCGTAAGATTGCTATGTCCGCAAACGAGGTAAATGCGGCTTAGGGGTGTCCTTCCGCAACGGAGCGTGAGGGGCCCAGGCGGAGGAACAGGCATGATCGTCGACAGGGCTGTTCCCACCTACGACTTCCAGATTCTCGGACCGTTCCGGGTCTGCCGGGACGGGATCACGGTGGCGCTGCCGGCACGGCACCCCCGCATGCTGCTGGCCGTGCTGCTGCTGCACAACGGCGAGGTCGTCGCCGAGAGACGGCTGCTGGAGCAGGTGTGGGGCCACGGCTCGGGCAGCACGATCGCCCTGCGCACCGCCGTGTCGCGGCTGCGCTCCTGGCTGCGCGACAAGGCCGGCGCGGTCGCCTCCATCGAGCACGTCGACAGCGGCTACCGGCTGCGGCTGCCGCCCCGGTTCATCGACGCCGCCCGGTTCCGCGCCGCGCTGGCCGCCGACTCCGACACCGCCGGCCTCGATCCCCACCAGCGCCTGTCCTCCCTGATGGGCGCGCTCGAACAGTGGCACGGCTCCGTGCTGGACGGCGCCCCCGACGGGGTGCGGGAGGACCCTGCGGTACGGGCCCTGGACGACGACCACGCCATGTGCCTGCAGCGGCTGGCCGCGCTCGCCATCTCGGTCCAGGCCCCCGAGCTGCTGCTGCCCAGGACCCGCGCCCTGGCCCGGGCCCGGCCGTTCGACGAGCCGCTGCACACACGCCTGATCGAGCTGTACGCCGCCTGCGGCCGGCCCGCCGAGGCGCTCATGGAGTACGAGCGGCTGAGATCCCGGCTCGCCGACGAGCTGGGCGTCGCGCCCAGCGCGGACGCCCAGCGCGCCTACCTCACCGTGCTCGACCAGGACCCGCTCGGCGGGTTCGAACGGGTCCACGGCACGGGATGGGGACGCACGATCGTGCCTCACCAGGTCCCCGCCGACACCGCCGACTTCCTGGGGCGAGACAAGGCGATCGCCGTGCTCCTCGACCACCTGGGCGGGCTGCTGAACGACCCGGCGTGGCCGGCCCCGCTGATCGCGGGCGTCACCGGCCCGGCCGGGGCCGGCAAGACCACCCTGGCCGTGCACGTCGCGCACCGGCTGGCGCCGATGTACATGGACGGCCAGCTCTACGCCGACCTGCGCGGCACCGGGAACGCTCCCGAGTCCCCGGCCCGCGTGCTCGGACGGTTCCTGCGGGCGCTCGGGGTCGGCAAGGCCGCCGTCCCGGACGACCTGGCCGAGCGCATGGCCCTGTACCGCAGCCTCATGAACGGCCGCCGCATCCTGGTCGTGCTGGACGACGCCGTGGGAGAGGCGCAGGTGAGGCCGCTGCTCCCCGCCTCCTCGGCGTGCTCGGTCCTGGTCACCAGCCGGTCCCGGCTGGTGGGCGTCAGCGGCGCCAAGTTCGTGGATCTCGACGGGTTCGACACCGACCACGCCATCCAGCTCCTGGCGGCCGTCGCCGGGCACGAACGGGTCATCGCCGAGCCCGACGCCGCGGCCGAGCTGGTCCGGCTCTGCGGCGGGCTGCCCCTGGCGGTGCGCATCTGCGGCGCCCGGCTCGCCGCCCGCCCGCGCTGGCCGCTCGCCGCCCTCGCCGCCCTGCTCCGTGACGAGCGTGGCCGCCTGGACGAGCTGAGCGTCGCGGACCTGGCCGTACGGGACGGCCTGCGGCACAGCTACTCGCGGATGAACGAGGAGGTCCAGCAGACGCTGGCCCGGCTGGCCCGGCTGGGGCCCGTCGACTTCACGATCGGCACCGTCGCCGCCGTCTGCGGCCTGGACCACGACTCCGCCGGGCGGCACCTCGGCGCCCTGGTCGAGACCCGCTCCGCCTCGGTGGTCGACAACGGCCAGGCCGGGCAGTTCCACTACCGCCTCGACGAGCTGGTCCGGCTGTTCGCCCTCGACCCGCGGGCCTGACCAATGTTCACAGGCGCGATATGACCTGATATGAGAGGCAATGCCCGAGCCTGATAACTCACCGAATTCGCGTTAACGCCGCCCGTATCAAGAACGCCACGGAGAATCCGGTCAAGCCGGGTCCGCACCCCGCGCCCCACCCGCTCCCGGTCTCTTTATGATCACGAAAACATCGTTTTCTCCCGGCGCGCCGAGAAGGGTGTCGGGAGCAGGGTCCCCGCGTATCACCCCGGCCACGGTCAAGGTCGACGGAGGTCTCCCTGGCCGCGGTCAAGGTCGACGGAGGTCGCCGCGGCGCGGGGAGCCCACCGCCGCCGGAGCGGGGAGCCCGCCACGCGCCGGACCGATGGCCCACGGGGCGCCGTCCGGCGCCGCGGCCGATCGTTCGCCGTCCGTTCACCCCGGTGACCGCATCGGGGAAAGAAGCGTTCAGCCTGGGGGACTTGAGTCCCGTCATACCTACCAAAATGGATGAAAAAGGTACTTCTATGACTCCCCCGATCTCGCGCCGCGACCTGCTACGTTCCGGGGCCGCGGGTGGCCTGGGCATCGCCATCATCGGCAGCGTCGACGCCATCGCCGGTCCCGCCGCCGCCCAGACCGCCCAGGCCGGCCTCAAGGCGGTGGGTTACGGCCCCGTCGTCGCCGACCCGGCCGGCCTGCTCGCGCTGCCGCGCGGCTTCTCCTACAAGATCGTCGCCCAGGCCGGCAAGACGCTCCTGGAGACGGGCGAGCCGACTCCGAGCGACGCCGACGGCACCGGGTTCTTCCGGGGAAGCAACGGCTCCGTCCTGGTCAACAACCACGAGATCGGCGGGAACGAGCCCTACCCCGTGCCGGCCCTGCCGGGCCTGACCTACGACCCCGGCGCACGCGGCGGCACCACCAACATCGAGGTCGACGGCCAGGGGAACCGGATCCGCGAGTACGTCAGCGTGGCCGGCACGCACAACAACTGCGCGGGCGGCATCACCCCCTGGAGCACCTGGCTGACGTGCGAGGAGACCGAGCAGCGCGCCGGCGGGGTCTTCCAGAAGAACCACGGGTACGTCTTCGAGGTGGACCCGTTCGACCGCGACGCCAACCTCGACCCGGTCCCGCTGAAGTTCCTGGGCAGGTTCTCGCACGAGGCCGTCGCGGTCGACCCGCACACCTCCGCGATCTACGAGACCGAGGACGCGGGCGGGCCGAACGGCCTGTACTTCCGCTGGACCCCGCCCAGGCACTTCCGGGGCGGCAAGGGCGCGCTCCGGGCGCTCGCGCTCGGTGAGGGCGGCGACACCGCTGGCACCCTGCAGGCCATGAGCTGCTTCAAGGGGAGCAGGCACATCGCCGACCTGTCCGAGGCCACCCAGCCGGGCACCCGCTACAGGGTGGAGTGGATCGACGTGCCGGACCGCGACGCCGCGACGGTCTCGGTGCGCAAGCAGTTCGCCGACGGCCAGGTCACCCGCAGCCGCAAGCTTGAGGGCGCCTGGTGGGCCGACGGCGGCGCCTACTTCGTCTCCAGCTACGCCCGCACCGACGACGGCAGCGTCAACGAGCACGACGGGCAGGTGTGGTTCTACGACCCCAGGTCGGAGACGGTCACCCTCAGGACCATCTTCGGAGTCAACCCGGACCCCGAGCAGGACACCGACTACGACGGCCCGGACAACATCACGGTCTCCCCGTACGGCGGGATCATCCTGGCCGAGGACGGCGAGGGCCTCTCGCACCTGGTCGGCGTCACCAAGCAGGGGAAGGCCTACCCGATGGCCCGCAACGAGCTCAACGACAGCGAGTTCACCGGCCCGACCTTCAGCGCGGACGGGAGGATCCTGTTCGCCAACATCCAGTCCCCGGGCTACGTGTTCGCGATCACCGGCCCCTGGGGCCGGCCCAGCAACGGCGACGGAGGCCAGCACGGCTGACGGCCGCACGACCGCGGGACGCCACCGCATGACCGCCGAGTCACCTTCACGTGACCGCGGGCACCGTCACTGACGCGGGAACCACCGCATGACCGCGGGGCGCCGCGCCGCCGGATGACGGTCACGGCCGGCCGCCCCCTCGCCGCCCACCCCTGACGAAAGTCAGGGGTGGGCGGCGCCGATCGTGCGATACGGCCGCCCTCCACTGCTCCGTATGGTCCTCGGAGTCCCATACGGAGCAGTGACGGAGTGCATCGTGAAGAAGCTGGTGGCATGTGCCGGACTGGTGGCCGCGGTCCTGATACCGACGGCCCTGACCCCCGCCGCGGCCGCCGCCCCGCCCGGCGGCGCCCTCGACGCGGCTGCCGTCGACCGTTACGT
Organism: Streptosporangium sp. NPDC003464; assembly: GCF_053588315.1. Lineage (NCBI taxonomy): Bacteria > Bacillati > Actinomycetota > Actinomycetes > Streptosporangiales > Streptosporangiaceae > Streptosporangium > Streptosporangium sp. NPDC003464. The sequence continues at coordinate 9,590 of NZ_JBSFPS010000033.1, forward strand.
GAACGACTATCTGCGGCGGACCGGCCTCCCCGGTGCCGTGGTCGCGGTCACCAGGGGCGACCAGGTCGTACGTGCCGCCGGTTACGGGCACGGCGCGGACGGCAGGGCCGTCACGGCGCGGACGCCGATGCCGGTGGCCTCGCTCTCCAAGTCCTTCACCGCCCTGGCCGTCATGCAACTGGTCGAGGCGGGCAGGGTGGACCTGGACGCGCCGGTCCGCCGGTATCTGCCCGAGTTCCGGCTGGCCGACCCGCGGGCCGCCAGGATCACCGTACGGCAGCTGCTGAACCAGACCTCCGGCATGGCCGACTCCGCCTTCCCCGACCTGACCCTGCCGCAGTCGGACACGCTGACCGGCGCCGTCGCCCGGATGCGCGGCGCGGAGCTGGCCACCGCACCGGGGACCAGGATGAGCTACCACAACCCCAACTACTTCGTCGCGGCGCGGCTGGTCGAGGTCGTGGCCGGGGTCCCGTTCGCCGAATACATGTCCGCCGAGGTGTTCAGGCCGATCGGCATGGCGGACACCACCACCGTCGACAGCACCGCGGAGATGCCGGGCGCCGCCAGGGGATACATCCGCGCCTACGGCCAGGTGATCCCGCGCGCCCATCCCCGCTGGTTCACCAACGGGGGCCACGGCGTCGTCACCACGGCCACCGACCTGTCCCGCTGGCTGATCACACAGAACAGCGGGGGGCGGACCGCCGACGGCCGACAGGTCGTCTCCGACCGGAGCATCGAGACCATGTGGACCCCTCCCAAGGGGGGCACCTACGGGATGGGCTGGCAGCGCGGCGGTCCTGAGCACGGCTCCACGTGGGTCCAGCACAGCGGCTGGCTGCTCACCCACAACTCCGTGCAGATCCTGGTCCCCGACGAAGGCTACGGCGTCGCCGTCGTCGCCAACACCGGGATGAGCCCCGACGACGACAGCGTGCTCATCGCGCGGGGCCTGGTGGACCTGGCCCAGGGCAGGACCCCGGAACCCACCGCGCCCTTCACCATGACCGCCGACCTCGTTCTCGCGGGCCTCACGATCCTCGCCCTCGCGCTCGGCGCGCGCGGCGCCCTCCGCTCACGGCGCTGGGCCCGGCGGAGGGCGGGGCGCCCCCTGTGGCGGGCCGTCCTGCGGCTGTCGCCGTACGCTCTCCCCTTGGTGATCTTCGCCTCGCTCGCCTCGATCTTCGGCTTCCTCTACAACCGGGCCGGCACCATGGAGCAGATCACCTACCTGTGGCTGCCCCTCTACGTCTGGCTCGGGACGGCTGCCCTGGCGGGCGCCGTGGTGATCGCGGCACGCGGCTTCCACCTGATCAGAGCAGGCCGTCGGCCGTCCGATGTCCCGCCCACCGTCCCGCCCCGGCCGTGATCGGGCCGGGGCGTCGTGCAGTCCGGCGACCATCGAGACGGAGGAGACCGGTGGGCGGGCCCGGTCGGGCATCGCGATCACGTCGAGCGTGCCGGACAGGCACACGATGAAGGTCAGGTGCCCCGACGGCAGGCCGTGGTGCAGCCCCGGCGGACCGGTTATGCGGTAACCGGTGTACCTGGACACGGAACGGCGACGGCGCGAGCACGGAGTGCGAGCACGAGGTACGGGTCCGAGGCGCAGGTTCAAGGCGCGGGTCCGAGACTCGGGGCCGAGGCACCGGTCCGAGACGTGAGCACGCGTGAGGCCCCCTCACGGGCGATCGCCCTCCGGTGGCCGGACGGGGTGCCGGTAGGTTCCCTCCATGGACATTGCCATCATCAGTGGATTTGTCGTACCGGTGGAGGGTGATCCGATCGACGGCGGCACCGTCCTGATCCAGGACGGCAAGATCGTGGCGGTCGGTCCCGACGCCGAGGTCAGCGTGCCCGCCGGTGTCACGACGGTCGACGCGGGCGGCTCGTGGGTGCTGCCCGGCTTCGTGGAGGCACACGGCCACCTCGGCGTCCACGAGGAGGCCGAGGGCTGGGCCGGCCAGGACACCAACGAGATGACCGACCCCAACGGCGCCCGGCTGCGCGCCCTCGACGCGATCAACCCGGCCGACCTCGGCTTCGCCGACGCCCTGTCCGGCGGCGTCACCACCGCCGTCATCAAGCCCGGTTCGGGCAACCCCATCGGCGGGCAGACGGTCGCCGTCAAGTGCTGGGGCCGTACGGTCGACGACATGCTGGTCCGTGAGCCGGTGAGCGTGAAGAGCGCGCTGGGCGAGAACCCCAAGCGGGTCTACGGCGACCAGAAGAAGCTGCCCTCCACCCGGCAGGGCGTGGCCGCGGTGATCCGTGACGCGTTCACCAGGGCGCAGGACTACCGGGCCAAGCGGGAGCACGCCGAGGCCGAGGGCAAGCCGTTCGACCGCGACGGCACGCTGGAGATCCTCGTCCGGGTGCTCGACGGCGAGCTGCCGTGGTGCCAGCACACGCACCGGGCCGACGACATCGCCACCGCCCTCAGGCTGGCCGACGAGTTCGGCTACCGCGTGGTGATCAATCACGGCACCGAGGGATACCTGCTGGCCGACACGCTCGCCGAGAAGAACATCCCGGTGATCGTCGGCCCGCTGTTCACCAGCAGGTCGAAGGTGGAGCTGCGCCAGCGGTCGCTGCGCAATCCCGGCATCCTGGCCCGTGCCGGCGTCGAGCTGGCGATCACCACCGACCACCCGGTCGTGCCGATCCACTTCCTCGTGCACCAGGCGACGCTCGCGGTCAAGGAGGGCCTGGACCCCGTGGACGCGCTGCGCTCGATCACGCTGAACCCGGCCAGGATCATGGGCCTGGACGACCGGGTCGGAGCGCTGAGGCCGGGGCTGGACGGCGATGTCGTCATCTGGTCGGGCGACCCGCTCGACGTCATGAGCCGCGCGTTGCGGGTGTTCATCCAGGGCCGCGAGGTCTACAGCTTCTCGGCGGACAAGGGCGAGGGCGAGGTCGCCGACCCCTACTACCGGGCGCCCTGACCTGGCCCTCACCAGGGATGAGACCCCATTAATTTTGACAAAAGCTCCATAGAGCCTTAAATCCCACAAAACGCGCCAAGAGGGTCACTTGGCGCGTTTTCTCATTGCTGGAGGCTGATTAGAGGCTCAAGTAGACACCTAATGAGCTGGAAATTCGTCGCCGACTCGCGAGGCGGAGAGAAACTTAGATTCCCGACAGGTTGCCTATAGAAAGCAAGTATCCATAGAGCTATCATTTGGTTACCGGACGTATCAGTCTCACCGTCCGTCACCAAACGGCGATCACGCTGCCACGATCCACGCGGCAGCGGACGCCCCGGAGATCAGACAGGTAGCGAGCAGACACGGCGGGGCATCGAGCGATCAGATGTCTTTGAAACCTGCGCGCCATTCCCGACGACGGAATACCGACGCCGATACCGCCGGACAGCCCTCCGGCGAAGGCGTCCACACCAACTCAACAGGCCGAGGTCGGCCTCGTGAATCAGCAAACACGGCTACAGTACGCACGCCTGGCGCGCGTGACGAGAGAACTGTAGGCGGGCAGGGCGGCCCCGGCCTCCGATAGGAGGCATCATGAACCGACAGGCCCCGCTGTCCCTTGTCCTGGAGACAATGGCCGACAACCCCGACTGCCTCACGCTCTCCATCACGGCCCTGGCCCTGCTGATGCTCATCAGGAAGATCCGGAGGGTCCTCCGCCACCTGGTCGTCAGGCTGAGGTCCTTGCTGGCGACAGCCGACTTCACCTTCCGGTGGAAGAACATCACCGTGGCCTGCGACCACCGGTAGCGGATCCGGCGATCTTCCCGGCCCCCGGACGGGGCGGCCGTCGCACCCGATGACCGCAGCCGGCCGGTCGGCGTCTCGGCCAGGGAGATCACCTGAGCGGACGCCCCGCGACGACCGTCCCGGGGCGTCCGCGCAGCCGAGCCGCCGACACCTCCGCCGGACCGCGGGGCTGGTAGCGTTGATGATCTCGGATCCGCAACCTCCCCCGGTCGCCGGGGTGGCGCAAGATCTCCACTTCACGTCGGAGGGCCTTGCCATGGGTGGAATCAATCGGGTCACGGATGCGTCGCAGGCCCGTCTGCGCCTGCTGACCGCCGTCAGCGCCAGGAAGGACGCGGGCAGCAGCCCCACGGGGATCGTCGGGCGGAGCCTGGCGCGGCAGCTGCTGGAGACCGGGGATCGGGTGCGCGTCCTCGCCGAGCCCGGCCAGATGGACGGCTGGCCCGGCGGGGCCGAGGTCGTCGAGGGGTCCATCACCCGGCCGCTGGAGTGCGCCGAGGTCTTCGCCGGCGTTGACGGCGTCTTTCTCGCCGGAGCCGTGCCGGCGACGGTGCGGGATGCGCTGGAGGTCGCCCGGGGTGCCGGTGTGCGGCGGATCGTCGTGCTGTCCTCGCACGGGCCGGAGTACGAGGAGGCCTATCCGCCGGAGACGTGGTTCTGGCTGGCCGTCGAGCGGGCCGTCGAGCGCTCGGGGATGGAGTGGACGCACATCCGCCCGTCGGCGGTGATGGGAGCGGTGATCGAGGGCACCTATCCGGCCACGGGGTCGGACTGGCCGGACACGGTCAGGGGCGAGCGCGTCGTGCGGGAGGCCTTCCTGGACGGCGGCCACTATCCCTTCGTCCACGAGGACGACCTCGCCGCTGTCGCGGTGGCGGCGCTCCGCGCCGACGGCTATGTCGGCACCGTTCTCGAGGCCGTCGGACTGCCGATCAGCACCCGGTCGCGCGTGGCGAGCATCGCCAGAGCCATCGGCCGCGACATCGCCGCCGTCGAGGTGACGCCCGACGACAGCCGCGCGACCTGGCGGCGTCGCGGCTGGCCCGACAGCGGCATCGACGTGACGCTGTACGCCCTGGAGGAGTACGGCGCGCGGCTCGCCGAGCTCACCCGGTGGACGCTCGACCAGCGGCCGGCCGTACGCGAGATCATCGGCCGCCCGCCGCGCGGCTTCGACGACTGGGCGGCCGAGAACGCCCACCTGTTCCGCTGAACGTCCGCCTCACCCCGAGCCGAACGTCCGCCCTGCTCCGAGCCGACATCCGCCTTACCCCGAGCTGAACGCCGGCCCTGCCCGGAGCGGCGCCGGCCGCCGCTCCGGGCAGGCGGCGCGGGACGCCGCCGTCACCGGAGAGCGGGCGGTACGCGGTGAACGGGAGGAATCGACGCCGGTGTGCAACCGTTCCGCCCGCCCGCTCGAAGGCAAGGTCAGGGAGAACGCGGCGTGGCTCGCAACACGTCGAGTTCCTCGTTCATCGCGTCGAGAAAGGCGGCCACGGTGCGCAACTCCTCCGGGCTGAAACGCCGCAGGGCGTTGTCCGTGCCACGGCCGAGCGGGCGGAAGAAGGCGGCGGCGAACTCCTTCGCCGCGTCGAGGTAGTGCAGGTGGACCACGCGCCGGTCGTGCGCGTCGCGGACCCGGCGGATGTGCCCGGCCCGCTCCAGCCTGTCGAGGCAGGCGGTGATGGCACCCGACGTGAGGTTCAGCTCCTCCCGCAACCGGCCGGGAGTGATCGGCGACGGAGCGTCGAAGATCTTGATGAGGGCTTGGACGTCGGTGGTGTGCAGCCCGTGCTCGTGGGCGAACTCGTGGGCGATGCGGTTGAACTCGGCGGTCATCCGGCGCAGTCGTACCGCGAAGGACTGCAGGTCGACGCCCTCCTCGCTATCGCCGTTCATGCCGTCATGCTACATTAACTCAACAATTGAGTATCTCAATTATTGAGTTATATGGCATCACGGAAAGGCGATCTCATGGCGCGACAACCGATCCGCTGGCTCGTCCCGACGCTGCTGGTGCTGGTCTGGCTGGCCGTCGGCGGAGGGTTGGGGCCGTTCGCCGGCAAGCTCACCGAGGTGTCCACCAACGACCAGGCCGCGTTCCTGCCGCAGAGCGCGGAGTCGACGCGCGTGCTGGAGGTTCAGGAGGGTTTCCGCCAGGGTGAGACACAGCCGCTCATCGTGGTGTGGACCGCGGGCGGGAAGGACATCACTCCCGAGCAGAGCGCCGCGGCGACCCGGACGCTCGCCTCGCTGCGCGGCACGGCGGGCGTCGCCGGGACGCCCACACCCGCCCTCGGATCGGACGACGGCCGGGCGCTGCAGGGCGTGGTCCAGCTCAGCCCCGACGTCGAGGACTCGCTCGGGGAGACCCTGGACCGGATCGGCTCGGCGGTGGCGGTCGACGGCCTGCGGGCTCAGCTGGCGGGGCCGGCGGCCACCCGGGCCGACCTGTCCGGCGCTTTCGCCGGGATCGACGGCCTGCTGCTCGGGGTGGCGCTGATCACCGTGTTCGTCATTCTGCTGGCGGTGTACCGGAGCGTGCTGCTGCCTCTCGTCATCATCGTCGGCGCGGTCTTCGCCCTGGGCCTGGCATGCGCCGTGGTGTACTTCCTGGCCGACCGCGGTGTCGTCCGGGTCGACGGCCAGGTGCAGGGCATCCTGTTCATCCTGGTCATCGGCGCGGCCACCGACTACGCGTTGCTGCTGACCGCCCGCTTCCGGGAGGAACTGGCCACGACCGGCGACCGCTTCGCCGCGGGCCGCGTCGCGCTGCGGCGCTCGTTCGAACCGATCGTCGCCAGTGCCGCCACGGTGGCCCTGGCCCTGCTCGCGCTGCTGCTCAGCAGCCTGACCAACAACCGCGCGCTCGGCCCGGTGGGCGCCATCGGCATCGCGTGCGCCGCCCTCAGCGCGCTCACCTTCCTGCCCGCGGTTCTCGTCCTGCTGGGCCGCGCCGCCCTGTGGCCGGCGAAACCGCATCCGGCCGACGCCAAGGCCCGCGGGATCTGGGGACGGGTGGCCGCCCTGGTCGACCGCCGTCCGCGCCGCCTCTGGATCGTGACCGTCCTGCCCCTCATCGGCCTCGCCCTCTTCGTGCCGCAGCTGAACGCCAGAGGGGTGCCGCTGGACGAGACATTCGTGAACGACGCGCCGTCGGTGGCGGCACAGGCGACGCTGAGCGAGCACTTCCCCGGGGGCTCGGGGCAGCCCGCGGTCATCGTCGCCCCCGCCGGGCGGGCCGCGGCCGTGGAGAAGGCGGCCGCCGGCGTGGAGGGCGTGTCCGACGCCTCGGCGGTGACCCGGAGCGGACGGCCGGGCGACGCCCCCAAGGTCGTCGATGGACTCGTGCTGGTGGAGGCGACGTTGCGCGACGCGCCGGACAGCGACGCCGCCCAGGACACGGTCAAGCGCCTGCGCGCCGCGCTGGCCTCCGAGAACGGCGTCATGATCGGCGGATACAGCGCCCAGCGGTACGACACGACAGAGACCGCCGAGAACGACACGCTGCTCATCGTCCCGGTCGTCCTGGCGATCATCCTGCTCATCCTGATCGTCCTGCTGCGCTCGCTGGTGACGCCCGTGCTCCTGGTGGTCACCGTGGCACTGAACTTCCTGGCCACCCTCGGCGTCTCCACGCTGGTCTTCACGCACGTGCTCGGATTCACCGGCAGCGACGCGTCCGTGCCGCTGTACGGCTTCGTCTTCCTGGTCGCGCTGGGTGTGGACTACAACATCTTCCTCATGTCCAGGGTGCGCGAGGAGACCGCGCGCCACGGGGCGCGGGAGGGCGTGCTGCGCGGGCTGGTCACCACCGGCGGGGTGATCACTTCGGCGGGCGTCGTGCTCGCCGCCACCTTCGCCGCGCTGGTGGTGATCCCCCTCGCCTTCCTCGTGCAGACAGCCTTCATCGTCGCCTTCGGCGTCCTGCTCGACACCTTGGTGGTGCGGTCCCTGCTGGTCCCGGCGCTGGTACGGGATCTGGGCGCGCGGGCTTGGTGGCCCAGCCGCCTGGGCCGGTCCGAGGTACGGCAGGCGTCCCGGGGGCTGACCGGGGCGTCGAGGTGACATCCGGGAGCGAGCGGTTACCGCGGGTCTTCGCCTCGCCGACCGTCAGGCCGGGGTTCACGAGGAGATCTCCACGATTTTCTCCCAGGTCTCGCGATCCTCGATGTGACTGAGCATGTAGTGGGCGAGATCCGCCCGCGAGATGCTCTTCGGGTCCGGCAGGTGGTGACCCGCTGCCGCCCGATATCGGCCGGTGAGCGGCCGATCGGTGAGCATCGGCGGGCGGATGACCGTCCAGTCGAGGGTGCTGGCCCTGACGATGCCCTCCATGGTGGCCATGTCGGCGTAGCCGTGACGGTAGAGACGCTGGATGAGATATCTGGTGACGAGCCGCTGCGGCAGCGGCGTGCCGGGAGGGATCTCCAGACCCGCGGAGGACAGGCACACCAGGCGCCGCACCCCGGCGCTGCGCATCGCTTCGATGATCTTCGCCGTGCCCTGGGAGTAGACGGTGGTGGGATGCTTACGATCACGGCTGCCCAGGCAGGACAGGACGGCGTCGTGACCGCCGGTCGCGGCGCTCCACGTCCGGGGTTCCAACACGTCCCCGCGGATGACGGCCGATCGGGCACGGTCCTTCTCCGGGATCCCGTCCGGGGCACGGGCGACGACGGTGACATCGTGCCCGGCGTCGAGGGCCTGGGTCAGCAGCCGTGCACCGGTGCCCCCGGTGGCGCCGAAGACGAGCAGCTTCATGACACGCCGGCGAGCGCGTCGACCAGGGCGGCGGCCAGCGCCCGCTGGCCGGCGAGGGACAGGTGCACCCCGTCGTCGAGATGGGACGGCTCTGCCGTCTGCCCGGCGATGACGGACCGGATGTCGACTGTGCTGTCGGGCAGTGCGTTCAGGATCTTCCCGACCGCGTCGATGTCGCGATTGGTCCAGGTGATCCCCGCTTGCTGGAAGGGCTGGTAGGCCGCGACGCGCTCCTCGTCCACCCCGGGAGGTGTGAGCCACACCCATCGCGCCGTGGTGCGCCGCGCCGCGAGATCGCGCAGGGCGCGCAGGTTGCGTTCGGTCTCGGTGAGGCTGACCAGGGTCGGCCCGTCGGCCGACCCGAGACGCTGGACGTCGTTGGCGCCCAGCATGCACAGCACCCAGTCCGGGCGCTGGAAGGACAGGCCGGGCAGCGCGGCCAGTGCCTGGGTGGTCGTCTGGCCGGTGACCGCCATGTTGACGAGGCTGATGTCGTCGGCGGGACGCCGCAGCTCGACGAGGTGGCGCAGGATCTCGAACCACGACAGCAGGTCGCCCGTCGTGCTCTCCCCGACGGCCACGACACGCCGGCCCGGCTGGAAGGGCAGCCGGTCCACCTTCTCCGCGAATCCGGGCTCGGCCAGCAGATCCAGCGCGGCGCGGCGCGCCTGCTCGTCATGCGCTTGACGCATCTGGCGGTAGGAGCCGACGTCAAGTCCGAACAGGGCGGCGACGCGGTCGTCGTCGAGCCTGCCGAGATAGCCCAGGACCTTCTGCGGGTGCTGGAACCGGATGAGTCGTTCGGTCAGTGCGGTGTTCACGCGGCTTCCTTCCGATCTTCTGGCGTGCTCGATCGATCGCGGCTCGGAGCGGTCCTCTTGGTACGGGTGCGGGGCAGCAGGAAGCCCACGGCGATGAGCCAGGCCAGGGCCGTGAAGCGGGCCACGGGCAGCAGGAGAGCCGCCCCGGGGACCAGCAATGTCAGCGTGGACAGCTCCGCGACGGCGGCGACGGCCAGGCCGGCGAACGCGAGCGGGCGCGGCAGCAGCCCGGCCAGCCATCCCGGTACGGCGATGCCCGCCACGAGCAGCCCGAGGAAGACGACGTGTCCGGTGCCGCCGGCGGCGAACGCGAGGTTCTGCAGCGCGCGGACCACGACGGGCTCGGCAAGCACCTCCGGCCGGGACACCGTCCACACGAACAGCGCGGACAGGGCCAGCATGGCAGCGGCCAGCAGGCCGCCGGCCAGGGCGATGGTGGCCCCCGGCGCGCGGATGCCGAGATCGCGCAGCCGTACGGAAGCGGTGGCGGCGTAGATCGCCATCGGCACGGAGGCCGCGAACTGCAGGAACGCGCTCACCCGTACGGCGTCCTGGTTGTCGTGGAAATACGCGAGGATCTCGGCCGGGGAGCCGAAGGGCGACGGGAAGGTGGCACCGCCCGCCATGGCCGTGCTGACGGCGATCCCGCCGAGGAACAGCGCCGTGAAGACCACGGCGAGGATCCCGAGCGGCGGCCCGGCGTTCCTCTGGGGCCGGGTGTTCTCCGAGCCCGTCACGCGATCACCCGCCCGCCGGTCAGGTCGAGCGTCACCCCGGTCACCCAGGACGACGCGTCGGAGGCGAGATACAGCACGGCCTGTGCGACGTCGTCGGGCCGGCCGATGCGGCCCAGCGGGTAGGCGGCGGCCAGCTCCTCCAGCTGCCCGGCGGACACGAAGCGCCGCATGCGGTCGTTGAGCACCGCCGAGGGGGCCAGGCAGTTGACCCGGACCCCATGCCGGCCGACCTCGTTGGCCAGGTGCCCGGTGAGCATCACCACGCCGGCCTTCGCGGCCGCGTACGCGGCGTTCGCGCCGCTCGGCCGGCGTCCCGCGGTGGAGGACATCGTGATGATCGACCCGCCCCCTCGGCCGATCATGCCTGGCAGGAACGCGGTCACCGTCAGGTAGACCGACGTCAGGTCGGACTCGATGACCGCGCGCCACCGATCGGCCCCCAGCTCGGTGGTCGGCGTGGGAGCGCCCTGGCCCCCGGCGAACGCCGCCAGGACCTCCACCGGCCCCAACTCGTGCTCCACCGTGTCGCGTATCCCCCGTACCGCGCCCTCGTCGGTGACGTCGCCGGGCGCCGCCACCGCCGTACCCCCGGCTGTCACGATCCCGGCCACCACCGCGTCGACCGCGGCCCGATCGCGGCCGTTCACCGCGACCTTGACCCCGTTCGCCGCCAAGGCCCGGCAGGTCGCCGCCCCGATCCCCCGGGAGCCACCGGTGACCAGCGCGACCTTGCCCGCCAGGTCCGGGTAGTGCGGCTGTTGTCCGCCAACCTCGTTCAACGTCCCAGCTCCGTTCTCCTTGATGAACTATTCATAGCACAGAACTATTACACCTGGACTACTATCACGACATGAGCACACCACCATGGGCCGGCGCCGACGGACCCGCAGCGCGGTCCCGGCCGAGGGGAACGGCGTTCCTGCTTTCGCAGGTGGGAGCGCATGCCGCAGCACGGTTCGCGGAGCGGATCAGCGAACTGGGGGTGATCCCCGCCGACGTCGGGCTGCTGCGCATGATCGCCGCCCGTCCCGGGCGCAGCCAGCAGTCCCTGGCCGAGGAGATGGGGGTCGTGCCGAGCCGGGTGGTGGCACTGATCGACAACCTGGAGCGCAAGGGACTCGTCGAACGACGGAGGAACCCGCAGGACCGCCGTAACTACGCGCTGCACCTGGCCGAGGAGGGCACCCGCGTCATGACGGAGATGCGCCGGCTCGGCTCAGCGCACGAGGACGACATCTGCGCCGCGCTGGACCACACCCAGCGCGCCCAGCTCGCCGAGCTGCTCGAAGCCATCGCCGCCCAGCAGAAGCTCATCCCCGGGGTCCACCCCGGCTATCGATGATCCGCTCCCGAGGGACGGCCGAGAACCACCCGACCGCACCGGCGATGCCCGCCGCCCCTTCCGCCGCGCCCGCCGTCCCGGAGGAGAGGCGAGCCCCCGTCGGCGCTTGCCGCCCTCGTCGCCCCGGCCGGCACCCGGAGCGGAGTCACCCCGTCACGGTGATCCTGAGTCCTGCCATTCGTTTACGGACCCTTGGCGTCAGAGGACGCACGGCGGGGGTATGTCGTCCCGCATAGGGCGATCTTGGGCCCAGGGGCCAGGGGGAGGACAGCTATGTACGCGACGGTACGGCGATACGAGGGGATAACCGATCCCACCGAGGCGGGACGCCGGGTGAGCGAGGAGTTCGTGCCGCTCATCCGCCAGGTCCCCGGGTTCGTGGCCTACTACTGGGTCGACGCCGGCGACGGGGTGATGCTCTCCACCAGCGTCTTCGAGGACCGAGCCGGGGCCGAGGAATCCACCGGAAGGGCCGCGGACTTCGTGCGGGAGAATCTCGCCTCCCTGTTTCCGAACCCTCCGCAGGTCACGGCCGGCGAGGTCGTGGCGTCCGGGTAGTGGCTGCCTGCCCCCCCGACAGCACCGGCGGGACAGGACCCTCCGGCCAGGGGCCGCTCTCGACGGCCTACGGCCGCCCAGGGGCGCAGAGCCGTACCCGGAGGTCAGCGGACAGACTCGCGCCTCCCTGCCCACCGGCTGATGCGGCGGGTCGACCCGCGCACGCACACGCCGGTCCCGGCGACGATCCTGATCTTCGTCATGGGCGTCATCCTGATGGTCGCGCTGCCGGGCGCCGCACCGCTGGAGCCGATCACGACGGCATGGCATCCGCCCGTCAGCGGCCCCTCATCCTGTCGCCGGCTCATCACCACAACGGGAGGAAGGATCGTTCTCATGGCCAAGGGCCGTTCCGCCGTTCCTCGCCCCCGCGACAGCGGCATGATCTGTGGTCAGGGCGGCGAGGTGGCGGCGTAGCACCATGAGCATCGTCTCGGGATCCAGGCTGCCGGGGTGGAGCACGGCCTGCAGGGACATGCCATCGAGCAGCGCGCACAGACCGCGGGCCTCCAGGGCGATGTCAGCGTCCGAGCGCAGGCGACCGGCACGGCGGGCGCCTTCCAGGACGCGGGTGGTCAGCGCGAGCAGTCCGTTGTAGAGCTCGTCGGTGTGAGGCCGCAGCTCGGGGCGGGTGCGGGCGGCGGCGACGAAGGCCAGCCACACCACCGCCTCGCGCCGGCGCTCCCCGTCCAGGGGCAGCACCTCGGCGAGCATCCGTATGGCCGTCTCTCGCCGCTCGTGCTGCGTAAGGGGCGCGTCCGCGTCCAGCAGGCGGTCGGCGTGCGCGACCAGCCGGCCTGTCACCCGTTCGCTCATGGCCCTCATCGCGAACACCATCAGCTCGGAGTGCGCGGTGAAGTAGTGCCGGACCGAGCCGATGGCCAGTCCCGCCTCGGCGGCAACGTTACGTAGCGACGCCTGTTCCAGGCCGTCACGCTCCACCACCCGGAACACCGCCTCGACGACGGCCCGGCGTCGCTCCTGCGGGTCCACGATCTTTGGCACCCAACTTTTATAACACGTCCGTGCTACAGTTTTTTAGCATGACCGTGCTACCAACGGAGGGCGCAGTGGACGGAACGTTATGGGTGGCCATCGTGGCCGTACTGGTGCTCGGCGTGGTCGTCAAGCGGTTCATCGGGGAGCCTCTCAACGCCCGCGACCTGTTCCTGCCGCCCGTCGTCCTCATCGGCATCGGCGTCTTCGGCCTGGCCAGGAACGTGCATCCGAGCGGCTACGACATCGTCTGGATCGTGGCGGCCTCCCTCATCGGCCTGCTCTTCGGCGCGTTGCGGGGCCTCACCCCGCGGCTGTTCACCAAGCACGGCCACCTCTGGCAGCGCTACACGGTCTGGACCCTGCTGGTCTGGGCGGTGTCCGCGGCGGCCAACATGGGGGTCGGCCTGCTCGCCGTGGCCGCGGGCGTCCCGGAGCAGGCGCGGCCGATCACGCTGTCCATCGGCGTCAGCCTCCTCGGCGAGGCGATCACGCTCGGACTCCGCGCCCTGAACACCGGGACGCCCTTCGCCCCCGAGACCCCTTCACCCCTCGACCGCGTCCTACGGCTCACCACCCACCCCGCCGGTACGGCTCGCACCGCGGACCGCACCCCGGACCACCACGAGGGCTCGCCGACAGCTCAGCGCCCTTCTCCGCAAACCGGTCCGCCCGGACGACGCGGTTGAGGACGATGCGGTTGAGGACGATCCGGCCCCGGCCACGGCCATCCGGCGGCAGGGACGCCAGGGAGGCAGAAGCCGGCCCGGCAGGGGAAGCATCCTGTCACCCTTCAGGAGACTGTTTGCACTGTTATAGTCAAAAGCAAACAGTTGGAGGTTGGTGGTGTTCATCCCCATATCCCCCGCGTCTCCCCGTCACCCCGATCACGCCGCACCGGGACGGCTCCGTCGCCTGATCCTGACGGCCGCTCCCCCGCTGCTCCTCCTGGCCGTGCCCATGGTCCTGACCGCCTTGTACGGCGAGCGCCTTCCCGACCGCGTCCACATCGGCAACTGGGCCATCGACACCACGTACGAGCCCACCTGGCGAGGCTGGACCTCGCAACCCCTCTTCGGGGCGGTGATGTGGTGTGAAGCACTGCTCGTCGTCTCGTTCCTGCGCTACTGGCGCCTGCCTCAGGTCCAGCGGGGCCTGGTGGCCGGCAGTTTCCTCATCGGCGTGGCCGTTCCGGTGTCCGGCGTGCTGTGGCTGCCGGCGCTGGCCGGCGCCCCGGGCGCCGTGGCCCGGCCCGCCTGGCACCTGGCGGTGGAGATCGCCGTCACCGCGGGGGCGCTCGCGCTGGGCTGGGCGGTGGCGGGTCCGCTGCCGCCGGCGCCCGTGGTCACCGCCGCACCACCGCCGCACGCCCCCACCATGGCGCTCGGCCCGTGGCAGCGCGCCATGTTCGTGACTTCCGCCTGGTCGGCACGTAGGCTGCCGGCCGCCGCGGTGCTGGCCGCGCTCACCGCATGGGCCGTGTCCAACGGCTTCGGCGGGTGGCAGGGGGTGGCCTTGCTGGCACTGTTGACGATCTTCGAGGCGGCACAGGCGCGCACCCGCCTGCAGATCGACGGCTCGGGCGTCACAGTGAGCCTCCCCTGGTTTCCCGTCCTACGCCGGACGGTGCCGTACCCGAGGGTACGGTTCGCCGAGGCCATGAGCGCACCTCTCCCCGGGCGATACAAGCTGGACGACGGGGAGGCGGGCTGGGGCGTCGTCAGCGGGAAGGGACCGGTGCTCGCCCTGGCGCTCAGTGACGACCGGTGGTTCGTCTACTCCACGCGCGAAGCGGAGACGGCGGCCGAGCTGGTCAACGGATGGCTGAGCAGGCAACGACAGGAGACGGCGTAGTGCTGATCACAGTTGACCCCGCGTCGGCCCAGCCGCTCGCCGACCAGGTGGCGGGCTCCGTACGAGCCGCGCTGGCCAACGGCATGGCCGCCCCCGGAGACCGGCTCCCCTCGGCACGCAACGTGGCCACCGCCCTCGGCATCAATCTGCACACCGTTCTACGGGGTTACCAGCAGTTGCGCGACGAGGGACTGGTGGAGCTACGTCGCGGCCGGGCGGCCGTCATCACCGGCGCCGCCGACCGGTTCCACCTCCGGCTCGCCGCGGCGGCCGAGGAGTTCGCCAGGGCCGCTCTGCACACCGGAGCCTCCGACGAAGAAGCACTCGCCGCAGCACGAGAGGCCCTGCTCGCCATGCGAGCCTGACCGGACGGCAGGGCCCGGCCCGCGGACTCACCGTCGCCCCGGCCGTGCTCGGCTCGGGGCGCCTGTGCTGCTCAGATGGCGTCCGCAGCCTGGTCTCCACGCCTCCTGGGCCTGGTCTACGCCTCCTGCCGGGCCGCCGGGCGGTAGTCCAGGACGATGGCGCCGGAGCTGAAGGCGTGGGTGCCGGCCAGCCGCCAGGTCTTGGGGTCGACGCCGTCGGAGAACAGGCGCTTGCCCTCGCCGACGACGACCGGGTGGAGGAAGAGCTTGAGCTCGTCGACGAGGTCGTGCTTGATCAGGTAGTTGACCAGGTCGCCGCTGCCGTAGACGAGGAGGTCCTTGCCGTCCTCGGCCTTCAGCTTGGCGACCGCCTCGGCGACGTCGCCGTCGATGACGGTGGCGTTCCACGTCGGCTCCTTGAGCGTGGTGGAGGCCACGTGCTTGGGGATGCTGTTCATCTCGCCCACGTCCTCGCCGGCCGCCTCCATCGCCTGCCAGGCCTGGGACATGCCGTCGTAGGTGACGCGGCCCAGGAGCAGGGCACGGCTCTGGGAGAGCTGGCCGGCCTGGAACTTGCCGTGGTCGTCGTTCCAGAACGG
Source organism: Streptosporangium sp. NPDC003464 (assembly GCF_053588315.1). Taxonomy (NCBI): domain Bacteria; kingdom Bacillati; phylum Actinomycetota; class Actinomycetes; order Streptosporangiales; family Streptosporangiaceae; genus Streptosporangium; species Streptosporangium sp. NPDC003464. Next base: position 25,369 of record NZ_JBSFPS010000033.1, read on the forward strand.
CCCGGTCCAGGCGGGCTCCTCCACGACGCCGTCCATCGAGATGTAGATGACCGCGACGACCTTGCTCATGTCCTGCTCCTCAAGAAGTGGCGGGCCTGTCCGGCCCTTCGTGGTGATGTGCCCTCAGCTTGGCCGAGCCCGTTTACGGATCACTTACGGCTTCCTTCAGGTGCCGGTGCTTGGCCCCGGAGACCGGCTGACGGCGCCACGCGCACAACCCGTCAGCGGGCCGTCAGCGCCTCCGAAGCGCCTGCGAGCACAGTCATCCCTGTCAGCAGCACCACATGGTGAGAACGCGCAAGGGAGCAGAGCATGACCAAGCACACGGACAACGAGACCGTGGTCATCGGCGGTACGGCGGGCACGGGCCCGGCCACCACCACGGACACACCGGTGACGTCCCGCTTGTTCGAACCCGCCGACCTTGGTGATCTGCGCCTGCCCAACCGGCTGGTGATGGCGCCGATGACCCGCAACCGTGCCGCGGCCGACGGCGTCCCGCGGCCGATCATGGCCACCTACTACGCGCAGCGCGCCTCCGCGGGGCTGATCATCGCCGAGGCCACCACGCCGAACGCCGTGGGGCAGACCTACCCCGACATCCCCGCGATCTACGACCAGACGCACGTGGCGGGCTGGCGGCACGTCACCGACGCGGTGCGCGCCGCCGGCGGCCGGATGTTCCTGCAACTGCAGCACGGCGGCCGCGTCGGCCATCCCGACAACAGCGGGCTGACGCCGGTCGCGCCCTCACCGGTCCCGCTCCCGGACACGATCTTCACCCCCGGCGGGCACCAGCCCTCCGTGGTGCCACGTGAGATGACCGCCGACGAGATCCGCTCCACCGTGGCCGACTTCGCCGCCGCCGCCCGCAACGCCGTCGAGGCGGGCTTCGCCGGGGTGGAGGTGCACGCCGCCAACGGCTACCTCATCCACCAGTTCCTGGCACGGGGCACCAACCACCGCACCGACGCCTACGGCGGCTCGGTGGCCGGCCGCATCCGCTTCGCGGTCGAGGTCGTCCAGGCCGTCGCCGACGCGATCGGCCCCGAACGGGTGGGCCTGCGCATCGCCCCCGGGCTCACCGTCAACGGCATCGACGAGGGCGACACCGAGCGCATCTACCCGGCACTCATCGGCGCGCTGGCCGGCAAGGGCCTGGCCTACCTGCACGTCGTCTTCGCCGACCCCGACCAGCCGCTCTTCCACGAAATCCGCAAGGGCTGGCAGGGGACACTGATCGCCAACCCGATGCTGCCCTGGCCGGGACCGCTCCCCGCCGACGGCGGCAAGCACGCGGGCGAGAGACTGCTGGCCGCGGGCGCCGACCTGATCTCACTCGGCCGCGCGTTCCTGGCAAACCCCGACCTGGTCGAACGGCTGCGCATCGACGCCCCGCTCAACCCGGTGCGGGACAGACACCTGATGTACGTCGGCGGAGAGACCGGATACACCGACTACCCCACGCTGGCCGCCGCCCAGCGGGCCGCAACGCCCGAACCGGCCGCGGCCTGACCACCCCAGGCCAGGGCCGCCGACCAGCGGCCGGCCGGTGCGCCCAGGCGCGAACGGCTCAGGGCGGAGGAGGCAGCACTGCCCGGGCGGCGCGCGCGGCCTCCTCCGGGGACAGGTCCGCGCCCCGCCGGAACGCTTCGGCGAAGGCTGCCCGGCTCAGGGCCGCCGTCGCCGCCGTCGTGATCCGGTCGACGTCACCGCGCTCGGCGGGTGGCAGCGGGGCGCCCACACCCTGGCGCGCCGCGTCCGCCGCACCGAGCAGCAGGGCCGCGCACCCGGCTCGATCCGCATCCCCGGAGAGCGCCGCCGCGCCCGCGAGACCCTCCAGGGAGAGGGCCATGGCACGTGGCTCGTCAATGGAGCGCGCGATCTCCAGGCCGAGAAGATGACGGGCGGTGGCCTGAGCCTCGTCCCCACGCAGTTCGGCGATGAACCCGAGCTCGGCGAGGAGCAGATGGTCACCCGCCGCCGAGGACACACCGGCGTCGCGGATGCGCAGCAGACGCGCCTCGGCGGCGTCGAGGTCGCCCGAGCGGCGTGCTCCCAGGGCGAGTCCCATCTCCGAGTGGATCTCACCGTATTTGTAGCCCTGCTCAACGGCCAGCCGTCGAGCCCGCTCGTGCAGTTCACCGGCCCTGTCCCACTCCTGGGCGAGCAGCGCCAGCCGGCCGAGCCCGGAGTACCGGGCGGAGATCTCCGTCTCCAGGCCCAGCTCCTGTGCGATGCGCAGCCCCTCGTTCTGGAGGCGCGTGGCCTCCTCGTAGTCGCCCTTGATCTCGGCGAGCGCGGCAAGCGGCGAAACGGTCTGCAGCTCGCCCCAGCGGTCCCCGAGCTCGCGGAAGAGCCCGGCGCTGCGCATGCCGTCCCGCGTGAGGCCGGCGAGGTCACCCCGGATCAGCGCGTGCATGGCTCGCAGCCCGAGGGCGGCGGCGGTGCCCCACCGGTCACCGGCGACGGTGAAGAGGTCGAGCGCACGGATGTTGGTCTCTTCGCCGGCAGTAGGGTCACCGGCGCTGAACAGCCCGTACGCGTACAGCCATACGGCCCGGCCGCGCCGTACGGGATCTCCGATCTCCGGTTCCGGACATGCCTGCGCCTCGGACCGGCCCCCGGTCAGCAGCATGAACGCGTTGCGCAGCACGTGGAGTTCGGCGGCCTCGGGGGCGACGGCGAGCACGGCCGACAGAGCGCGGCAGGCCTCGCTCAGACGGCCGCGCAACAGCCACCACCAGGCGAGAGCGGTGGCTAGGCGCACCGCTGCGTGGGCCGGGGGGACGGGCGCCGGCCCACCGGCCGGGGGGCGGCGTACCTCCTCGGCCGCCGCGGCACGCCGTATCGCCTCGTCGAGCGCCGACCGTAGATTGGCGGCCTCGGCGTCGAGACGGCCGAGCCACACCTGCTGCCGGGCACCGCGGAGACGGGGTTCGGCCCGCTCGGCGAGGTCCAGGTAGTAGCGCAGATGCCGGTCTCGTGCGCCGCCGAGGTCCTCCGTCTCTCGCAGGCGCTCCATCGCGTACGCGCTCACGGATTCGAGCAGCCGGTAGCGGGGACCCGCCGGACCGTCGACCATGACGACCAGGGACCGGTCGACAAGCCGGGACACCAGGTCGAGGACCTCCTCACGGGGCACCCCGTCACCCCCGCACACCGCTTCGGCGGCGTCCAGGGTGCAACCGTCGCTGTGTACGGCGAGGCGGCGCAGCACGATGCGCTCCGGAGCGCTGAGCAACTCCCAGCTCCAGTCGATCATCGCCCGCAGGGTCTGCTGGCGCGCCGGTGCGCCCCGCTGCCCGGAGGTCAGCACCCGGAACCGGTCGCCGAGGCGCACCGCCAGCTCCCGCACGCCAAGGGCACGGACACGGGTCGCCGCCAGTTCGAGGGCAAGCGGAATGCCGTCAAGGCGACGGCAGATCTCCGCCACGGCCTCGTGGGTCTCGCGAGTAGCCCCGTCGAGCGAGAAACCCGGGGCCGCCGCGGCGGCACGCTCCGCGAACAGCCGTACCGCGTCGGCTGCCCTGAGCGGTTCCACCAGGAAGACCGCCTCGCCTCCCAGCCCCAGCGGCTCCTGGCTGGTGGCCAGGACACGCAGTCCGGGCGCGGCGCGCAACAGCAGTTCCGCGAGCTCGGCGGCCCGTTCGACGACGTGTTCGCAGTTGTCCAGGACGAGCAGGAGCCGGCGGTCGCGCAGGGCGGCGGTGAGCCGGTCGGCGGGTACCGGGGACGCACCGAGTCCGGGCAGGCCGGAGGGCGCGTCGTCCCGGACACCGAGCACGGCGGCGACCAACTGGACGAGGTCGGCCAGGTCCCCGCTCTGACCGGCGAGCTCGACAAGCCACACCCCGTCGGGCACGTCCCCGCCGGCGTCGCGGGCGAACCGGGCAGCCGTCTCCACGGCAAGCCGTGTCTTGCCGACTCCGCCCGTTCCGGTGAGCGTGACAAGGCGCGCGGTACGGAGGGTCCGGCCGACCTCGTCCATGGACCGGTCGCGGCCGACCAGCGAGGTGAGCTGGGCGGGGAGGTTCGACTGGGCGCGGCCGGCGCCCGGTGCCGCGGCGGCGGCCCGATCCGGGCCGGAGTCAGGGCCTGGGCTGATGGCAGGGCCCGCGCCGGTGCCGGGGGCCGGCGTCAGGGCGAGCGATACGTCCTGATGCAGGATCGCGTGGTGGAGCGCCGCCAGTTCCCGGGTCGGGTCGAGGCCCAGCTCGTCGGCGAGGCGGTCGCGCAGCTCCGCGTACGAGGCCAGCGCCTCGTTCTGACGGCCGGCCAGGTACAGGGCGCGCATCTGGACGGCGCGCAGCCGTTCCCGCAGCGGATGGCGTGCCACCAGGTCCGCGAGCTCCCCGATGAGCAGCGTGCGGTCGCCCGACTCCAGACGGGCTTCGGCCTGTTCCTCCAGGACGGCCAGACGCTGTTCCGTCAGGCGCTGCACCGCCGTACGCGCGAACTCCTCGTCCGCGAACTCGGCGAACGCGGGCCCACGCCACAACTCGAGCGCCTCGGTGAGTAGCGCGGCCCTCGTCCGTGGGTCGCCGACAAGGCGGGCCTTGGTCACCAGGTACTGGAAAAGGCTCGCGTCCACTCCGTCTTCGGCCTCGTCGATGCGCAGCCGGTAGCCGGGCACCTGATACACCACACGGTCACGGCCAAGGGCCCGGCGCAGCTGGGAGACCTTGGCCTGAAGGGCGTTGGCGGGGTTTCCCGGCAGTTCCTCGCCCCACAGGTCGTCGACGAGCCGGTCGGCGGAGACCGGCCGCCCCTCGTGCACCAGCAGATCGGCAAGCAGCGCCCTGACCTTCGCCTCGGGGACCCTGACCACCTCCCCCTCGCTGTCCCACACCATCAGTGGACCAAGCACCCCGAACCGCATGCGAGAACCGTACACACAGGGCGATGGCGGGGACTCAGCCGGACAGGGCGGCTCTCCCGGCCGGATAGATGAGAATGAGATCCACGCCTGGACGCGTATACAGGCGCAGCCGGTAGCGGCCAGGACCGCGGCGCGCGAGATCGGGGAAGCGCACCTTGCTCGCCGACAGCGTCTGCATCACCAGGTGACCCGATTCGCTGACGATGTCCGCCTCGACCACCTGGTCCCAGCCTCTGCGTCGCAGGGGTGGCGGGGCCGAGCGCAGCGCCTTCGCCGTGACACAGGTCGCCCAGTCCTGGCTGGGTGTGAAGATCAGGGCCAGCTGACCGCTGGTCGCCAGGGTGTCGACCGATCCCGCATCCCAGATCGCCGCGTAATCTTCCTCGGTGTCCCCTTCCGCGTCGTAGATGGCGTAGGGCTGGGAGTCCCAGTCGTAGTAGGACGCGGTCGCCTGGGACCGAGTGCGTAGCGCGGGCCACGGGTCGCGGCACAGGGCGTCCTCCTTGCGCGCCTCGCGCTCCAACTGTTCGCGCTCGATCTTCTCCTTCTCTGCCTGCCGTCGGCCGATCTGGGCGGACGACAGCAACAGATCCGGATATTTCCGCCCAATCACCTCCGGGCAGAGCAGCGCGAGCAGCGCAGGCCGAGCATTGACCGTTTCCCCGGCCGCGAACCTGGTGCACGCATCCCGGCCCCTGCCGAGCAGTTCCTGGTCCGAGACATGCCGAGAAGGCTTGCTCACGCTGCACATGTAGGCCCGATCGCGCTCGTGGGCCGGGGTGTCCGCGACACGTGGCGGTTCCGACGGCGCCCAGCATTCCATGAGCTCATCGCTCTGCCAGCTGTAGGTGAGATGTGGACGACCCTCGGGTCCGACGACCATCAGCAGGAGGACCGCGGGCACAGCCGCGACCGCCGCGGGCACCCGCAGAGCCGCCTTCCGCCTCGGCTCACGGTTCAGCTCATGTGCCGTGCGCGCCAGCCAGACGATGTAGAGCACATCCATCGCCTCGGCGATCGACTCGATCGTGCTGCCGCGCGTCAGGCTGTCTACGAGCTCTACCAGGAACGCGCTCGCGAATGTGCCCAGACCGATGAGGAGCGTCACTCGGCTCCAGCGTCCGTCGCGCCGCTGAGCGAGCAGGAGCATCACCATCACGACGAACGTGGCCACTCCCGCGGCCATGACAGTCGCCCAGTAGGCCGGGCTCACGAAGAGCTGGGGCTTCGAATCGTCCATCAGGTCGCTCGCGAGCGACCTGGCCGGTTCCACCAGTCCGAGCAGGAGCAGAGCCAGCCGGAAGGGCCGGCCTGACCCGGTGAGCACCACCGTGAGCAGCACGAGCGCAGGCACCCAGAGCGCCAGCCCGATGACCGTCTCGACCAGGTCCGGGAGGAAGGAGGGGATCAGCAGCCACATCACGTCGGCGTACAGCAGCAGCCGTAGCCACGTGGCCGCCCGAGGCATCGGCACGGCCGCAGGCGCGGGTCCCCGCAAAACCTGCCACAGCATCCACGAGTTCACCAGTCCGAGCAGCAGCAACCCGCCCAGCACCGGCACCAGAGGAGACTTCCCGACGATCTCGCCGGGCGGATACCACATGGTGACCAGCCATGCGGGTGTCGCGGTGCCGATCACCAGGCTGAGGATGATCGAACCGAGGGTGATGACCAAGTAGGCAGAAGCCGCGGAACGGTACATGCGCACAATGAGGCTTGATCGTAGTACGACCGATTAATGCTCTCGTGGAGATCCAGCGGGGGTCCCCCGCGCACTGCTCCCTGCTTGATCTTTCCGTCCGTTGTCGCCCGCCCGAAGGGGAGCGGGCCATGGGGCCCACCTGAAGGGGAGCGGGCCATGGGGGCGGGGCCACGGCTGGAGCGCCCCGCTGGACGGACGAGGGCATCCTGCATCGACGTTGCCGCCAGGGTTGCCGTCAGTGCTCAGCGGGGAACGACTTGTACCCGCACGCCAGGTAGATCGTCGAACGCGGCAGACGAGTCCATCGTGATCACGGTTCTCGCAGTGGTCGCAGCCGTCGCGGCAATCAGCAGATCGTACGCTCCCCGCGTCTTTCCCTCTCGTCGCACATGTGCCATGAGACGAGCGTGGACCCTGGCCACATCCGTGGTGTACTCCTCGACCGGAATCAACGCCAGGACCTCATCCACAAAGGCCTGCCGGCCGGGACGGCGTGCCGCGTCCGCCATCTCCACGCCGACGAGCAGCTCGGCCACGGTGATCGCGGCGATCGCCACATCATCGGTATCCCCGATCACCGCGTCCACAGAAGCCCTGCCTCGCTCCGCGGCGATGAGCACGCCGGTGTCCAGGATCAGGCGTCGGGCCATGTTTCCCTCGTCCCGTCATCGACCGCCTCCCGAGCTGCCACGACGTCGGCCTCGAAATCGGCGTCCAGCGTTCCCGCGCTTCTGGTCAGGAAGGCCTTGACCATACGCCCTGGCGCTGCGGGCGCGGGGCCGATCATCGCGATTTGCTTACCCCCGCGGGTGACCATGATTGTCTCCCCTCGCTCGGCCTCGTCCAGAACGGTCGCGAAGCTCCGAGACGCCTCGGTGGCAGTCATCACCTTCATGAAATCAGATTATCTGATTCCTGCCTGCTCTTTGAGTAACCGGTAGGGCTATACGGCCGTCATCCTGTTCAACTGCTCAACCCCGGCGTACCGCCCCAGGTCGTCCGCGACATCGTCGGCCGCAGCGACATCGAAATGACCATGACGACAGGATCGTCGTTGCTGTCATTGGAGATCAAAAAAGCCCCGAACGATGATCGTTCGGGGCGTCTTCCCTGCTCAGTTGCTGTGGTCAGGGGCGGGGTCGAACCGCCGACCTTCCGCTTTTCAGGCGGACGCTCGTACCGACTGAGCTACCTGACCTCGGTGGTGGATCGAACACCTACCAGAGCGGTCCTGACGGGACTTGAACCCGCGACCTCCACCTTGACAGGGTGGCGAGCACTCCAAACTGCTCTACAGGACCTTGCTTGGTCGGAAGTTTTCGCTTCCGTCCGTCTTGCCTTGCTTAGCTTACCAGTTCTTCGGAGGTCTTCGACCTGCCGTTTCCCTGGCGAGCGTCTGCTCGGCCGTGCCCCCAACGGGATTCGAACCCGTGTCGCCGCCTTGAAAGGGCGGTGTCCTAGGCCACTAGACGATGGGGGCTCGGAATTCTCATTCCGTTCCGTTGCCGTCTTCCGCTGGAGACCTCTGAAGCATAGGGGAGTTTTGCCCCCGATGCCAAAGCGGCGTTCCGGCTTAAGGCGTCGTGGTGCCGCTGGGCGATCCCGTCGGAGACGGGGCGCCTGTAGGCCCAGGGGAAATTGTACGGCCAGGGTCGGTCTCAACGTGACGCTCGATCTGAACCGACTGTTCGCCGAGCCCCCCCAGAGTGATGTCGTCCCAGGCCCTGAGCCTGTGCGTCTTGCGATCGAAGTAGAGAACCGAGGCCGCGACAGGGGTGGGTTCGTCGTGTTCCAGGGCGCGCAGGCCGGCACCGCCGGTGGAACCCTGGACGAGGAGACGGGTCCCGGAGGGGAGCAGTTCGGTGGACCGCTCGTGGGAGTGGCCGGCGAGGACCATCGGGGCCGCGCCGGAGAACGCCCTGGCGATCGTGGGGTCGTGCACCGCCACGAGGTCGACCGGTTCGAACGCCTGGCCGAGCCGGGTGGCGTGGGCACGCCCCAGGGCGGTCAGGGACTCGGGGTCCGAGTCGACGACCACGGACTTGTCGGGGGTGAAACGGGGGTCGCCCAGGCCGTAGATGCGCAGCCCCGCCACGGTCTCGGCGGAGTCGTCGAGGACGACCGCGCCCTTCTGCTTGCCCACGGCCCGCTGGGTCGCCTTGGAGTCGTGGTTGCCCCTGACGAAGACGTACGGCACGCCGAAACTGCTGACCTCCTTGACGAACTTGTCCTCGGGGCCGGTGCCGTGGTCGGTCAGGTCGCCGGTGTCCACGATCAAGTCGATCTTGAACTGGGCGGTGATCGAGTGGATGAGATTCCACGCGATGAGGTTGAGATGGATGTCGGAGACGTGGAGCACCCGGATCGACTCGGGGTCGGAGTCGTAGACCGGCAGGGTGGAGACCGCGTCGTAGAGCTGGGAGACGTTGTTGACCAGCTTGGCCAGCTGGACCCGGTAGGACTCGAACTTCGTCACGATCGACTCGGCGTCGCCGACCAGGGACGGCGCTCCGGCGAGCAGGCCGGTGTACTTCGGTTCCACCACCGAATTCGGCCGGAACGTCACGGCGACGGCCGCGCCCGTACCGGCGATCATGACGGTGGCGCTCAGCAGGCTCGCCAGGGCCGGCCCTGGACGGCGGAAGACGATCAGCGCGGCGACGAGGGCTCCCGCCAGGCCGCAGAGGGCGGCACGCAGGATCAGCGTCTTGACCCCCTCGCGCAACTCCTTCTCCAGCAGGGCGGGGAACTGCCCGGAGATCCGGGGGTCGTCCAGCAGCGCACCGGCCCGGGCGGGGTTGATGTTCTCCAGGGTGATGCGCAGGCCGACCGGGGCGTTGTGGGTGTCGAACAGGAGCGTGCCCAGCGGGTGGGCGTCCACGACGGTCTCCCCCGCCCAGGAGGGCTCCGCCGACATCCCGATCTCGACGGGGCCGACGGCGGCGTGCACCGGGCCGCCGAGCGCGATGCCCAGCCACGCGCCGCACAGGGCGACGAGCACGACCGCGATCGCACGGGCGATCCGCCCCGCCGCGGCGCGGCGGAGAGCTTGGGTCCAGTCCGTGACGTTCATGCGGCTCCCCTTTACCCGAAAACACGGGGCACAATGGCAGGTGTGATCGAGGTCTCGAGAGAGAAGTTCGAAGAGCTCGTGGCCAACGCGCTGGACACGATCCCCCCCGAGCTGACGAAAGTCATGGACAACGTGGTTGTGGTGGTCGTGGACGATCCGCCGGAGCCGGATCTTCTGGGCCTTTACACCGGCATACCACTCACCGAGCGCGGTGAATGGTACGCAGGAGTGTTACCCGACCGGATCGAGATCTACCGCAACCCGATCTGCTCGATCTGCGAGACCGAGGACGACGTGGTGCAAGAGGTACGGATCACCGTGGTCCACGAGATAGCCCACCACTTCGGCATCGACGATGACAGGCTGCACTCCCTCGGCTGGTAGCCAAAGCCGCATTACATATCGACTTCTCGCATGCCCGAGATTTCCCAATTTACGATTACAGCTTGCATGAGGTTGGCCGCTTTCAGTTGCGCGCCGACACTTCAACGGGCACCGTAGGTTACGCACCGAACACCGACAGTCAATGCGCGTAAGCCCAGCGGAGTCCTATGGCGGCCACCAGGCCCGGCCGGCTACCCGGGCGGCACCGCCGCCCGGCCGAACGCCAGGCGACCTATGGCGAGGTCATCGCCGTCAGGGAGTTTCGCGCGCTCTGGCTCGGCCAGGCGCTCTCCCTCCTCGGCGACCAGCTGTCGCGGGTGGCACTGTCCGTGCTGGTGTTCGAGCGGACGCAATCCCCACTGGCCACCGCGTCGGTCTACGCACTGACCTATCTGCCGCCGATCATCGGTGGCCCGCTGCTCGCGGGTCTCGCCGACCGCCACTCCCGGCGGCGCGTCATGATCGTCTGCGACCTGCTCCGGGCCGTCCTGGTCGCCTTCATGGCCGTCCCCGGGACCCCGTTCCCGGTGCTGTGCGGCCTCGTCTTCTGCGTGGTGCTGCTCAGCGCCCCGTTCTCGGCCGCCAGGGCGGCGCTGCTGCCGGAGCTGCTCACCGGCGACCGCTATGTCGCGGGCTCGGCACTGCAGAACATGACCAACCAGGGTGCGCAGATGCTGGGCTTCGCCCTCGGCGGCGCCCTGGTCATGGGTATGGGACCGTACCGCGCGCTGGCGCTGGACGCGTCCACGTTCCTCGCCTCCGCGCTCATCCTGGTCTCGGGAGTGCGCCGGCGCCCCGCCCCTCTCGACGGCGGCACCGACCGGCCGTCCATGTGGACCATGACCCGCGCCGGGTCCAAGCTCGTCTTCGGCGATCCCCGGCTCCGGACACTGGTGCTCTTCGCCTGGCTGTGCGGCTTCTACGTGCTCCCCGAGGGGATCGCCACCCCCTACGCCGCCACCCTGACCGACGAGCCGCAGCGGATCTCGTTCATCGCCGGCCTGCTGATGGGCGCGATGCCGACCGGGACCGTCGTCGGCGCCTTTCTCTTCAGCCGCTACGTCAGCCCGTCGAAACGGATCCGCGCCATGGGCTGGATGGCGATGCTGACCTGCGCGCCGTTGATCCTGTGTGCGATGGAGCCGCCGCTCGCCGTGGTGCTGGCCCTGTGGTTCGTCTCGGGCATCGGCGGCGCCTACCAGCTCGCGGCCAATGCCGCGTTCGTTCAGTGTGTTCCCCCGGAACGGCGGGGTCTGGCCTTCGGGCTCGTGCAGTCGGGCCTGCTGGCCTCTCAGGGCGTCGGCATCCTCGTCGGCGGCGCCGCCGCCGACGGGCTCGGCCCCGCGAACGTGGTGGCACTGACCGGCGCGGCCGGGCTGTCCGTCGCGGCCGCGCTGGCCATGCTCTGGGTCGGGTCCTGCCAGGAGATCATCGAGAAGGTCCGCGCCGAGGCGACCGTCTGACTCACGCCTGGGGCTTGGACTCGTTGTCGTGCTGGGGCACCGGATTGTGCGGGGCAGCCGGGGCCGGGTCCTGATGCGTCGGGTAGTGCGGCGCCGGGTCCTGGTAGGTCGGGTAGTGCGGGGCCTGGTCCTGGTGGGTCGCCTTGGCCCACTTCTGCTCGGCCTTGGCCCAGTTCTGCTCGGTCTTGGACTTCACGTCCTGCCAGACCGGGTTGTCCTTGTTCTTGTCGACCAGGTCCTGGATGATCGACCTGTCCTTGCCCTCATCGGGCAGGAGCAGCCAGCCGATCGCGTAGATCCCCACGCCGAGGCCGCCGAAGAAGGTGGCGATGGCGAGGGCCACCCGGATGATGTTGGGGTCGATCCCGATGTACCGACCGAGACCGGAGGCCACCCCCGCGACGATGCGGCCGTCCCTGGTCCTGCGGAGCTGCTTGACGCCCGAGAAGTCGTTTTCGTTCATGTCTTCAGACTGCCCGAGAAGGAGCCCCCATCACATCGGGATTCCCCCTGGCACGACCCTGACATCCCTGCCCAGAGCGTCGGCAATACCCTGACAGGGGCCGACGAGAGAGGAACATCCCATGGACGACCTTCTGCGCATCGACGACGGGCTCTCCGAGGAGCAGCGGCTCATCCGCGACACCGTGAAGGGGTTCGTGGCCGACAGGGTCCTCCCCCACGTGGGCGACTGGTTCGAGGAGGCCGTCTTCCCCTCCCGCGAGCTCGGCCCGGTGCTCGGCTCGCTCGGCGTGCTCGGCATGCACCTCGACGGGTACGGCTGCGCGGGCCTGGACGCCGTCTCCTACGGCGTCGCCTGCCGGGAGCTGGAGGCCGGGGACTCCGGACTCCGGTCGTTCGTCTCCGTCCAGGGCTCGCTGGCCATGTTCCCGATCTGGAAGTACGGCTCGGCGGAGCAGAAAGAGCAGTGGCTGCCCCGGATGGCCGCGGGCGAGGCGATCGGCTGCTTCGGCCTGACCGAGCCCGACCACGGCTCCGACCCGGCGAACATGCGCACCCACGCCAAGCAGGACGCCTCCGGCGACTGGATCCTCAACGGCGCCAAGATGTGGATCACCAACGGCTCCATCGCCGACGTCGCCGTGGTCTGGGCCCAGACCGAGGACGGCATCCGCGGCTTCGTGGTCCCCACCGACACGCCGGGCTTCTCCGCGCCGGAGATCCACAAGAAGATGTCCCTGCGGGCCTCGGTGACCTCCTCTCTCTACTTCGACGACGTCCGCCTCCCGGCGTCAGCCGTACTCCCCGGGGTCCGCGGCCTGAAGGGGCCGCTGTCGTGCCTGTCGGAGGCCCGTTTCGGCATCCTGTGGGGTGTGGTGGGCGCGGCCCGCGCCTGCCTGGAGTCGGCCGTCGACTACTCGAAGACCCGCGTCCAGTTCGGCAGGCCCATCGGCGGCTTCCAGTTGACCCAGGAGAAGCTCGCCTGGATGTACGTGGGCCTGGGCCAGGCCCAGCTCACCGCCCTCCACCTGGGCCGTCTGAAGGACGCCGGGGCCCTGACCCCCCAGCAGGTCAGCTTCGGCAAGCTCGCCAACGTCCGCGCCGCCATCGACATCGCCCGCCGCTCGCGCTCGATCCTCGGCGGCAACGGCATCACGCTGGAGTATCCGGTGATCCGGCACATGACCAACCTGGAGAGCGTCCTGACCTATGAAGGCACCGAGGAGGTCCATGTCCTCACCCTGGGCAGGGCGCTCACGGGACTGGACGCCTTCCACTGAGCCCGGGCCGGACGCCTTCCACTGAGCCCGGGCCGGACCTCGCCCTCCCCGCGGCCCGCCCTCCCCGCGGGGCCTCGTCCGGCGCCCCGTTACCGCTGCCGGGCCCGCTTCTGGGGCAGGCCGCTGGGGCGCCACTGCGGGGCCTGGGCGGCCCTGTCCAGCTCGCTCTGCCAGGAGAGGCCCCGGCGCAGGTAGAAGCGGAGCAGCTCGGCGGTGGCGTGGGCATCGGCCAGCGCGGCGTGGGCGTTCGAGAACGTGATGCCCGCGCGTTCGCAGCAGGCGCCGAGGGTCCACTTCCCCGCCGGGATGAAGTCAGGGGCGAGCCGCTGCGTGCACATGGTCTCGGTCATCCAGTGGCTGCCGGGGAGGACGCTGAGAAAACGCAGGTCGAAGGAGAGGTTGTGAGCCACCAGGACCCGCCCGGCGACCCGCCGCCACACCTCGTCCAGCACCTCCTCGATCACCGGCGCGCCGTCGACCATCGCGTTGGTGATGCCGTGGACGTGCACGGCTCCGGTGCCACGGCCGGGGTCGATCAGCGAGTGCCACTCGTCGACCGTCGCGCCGTCGGGGTCGAGGGAGACAAGCGCGATCTCGCAGATCCGGTCACCCTTGGCGGGAGAGAAACCGGTGGTCTCCACATCGACCACGACGTAACCTTGCTCTGCCGACAAGCGCGGACCGCGGGCGGGATCAAGCTTCGAGCTCGTCATAGATGCCACTGTATGAGAGCCGACTCCCCGGTTCTGGCTGCTATCGAGTAAACAGTGATCGCCTGCGGGCCTGGCGACGGGCGTTAGTGGACACTATCCTCGGTACGCTGTCTCCAGCGGGGCGTTAGCTCAATGGTTAGAGCTGCGGACTTTTAATCCGTAGGTTCTGGGTTCGAGTCCCAGGCGCCCTACCCCAATGAACTGGGCAGACTTCCTATCCCATGATCGGGAAGTCTGCCCAGGGTTGCATTCAGGGTCGCAATGGTTGCCGTCAGCCATCGAAGAGTGCCCGCCCCATCCGGGCCGCCGCCTCGATCGCCGGCGTCTCCGTGACATGGATGTAGCGCTTGGCCGTGGCGAGCTGGGAGTGGCCGAGGATCGCTGAATGACCCGGATGTCCACGCCCTGTTCCAACAGGAGCGTTGCGGCCATGTGACGGACGTCGTGAACACGGGCGTCCTTGTCGATTTCAGCGAGTCTCAGGATCTTTCCACTCGTCCCAGTCGTCTCCGGCTCGTCCCGGTCGTCCCCGGCGTCGATCGGGTTTCCCTGCGGCGTGCACCACACCAGGTCCCAGTCTTGTCATCTGTCCCCCGCCGTCTCGCGTTCGGCCCGCTGCGCCTCGCGGTGGAGCTTGAGCAGGGCCACGAGGGGAGGAGGCAGGGCGATCGTCCGCTTGCCCTTGCCTTCGGGCTTGGTAAAGGTCCAGCCGCCGGCGCGCTCCGGGCAGGCAAGAGTGTGGCCGGTGCAGTCCGAGGCGCAGAACTTCGGGCATGCACCCCCATGCTCGGTGCAGTTCTTCTGGCACGCGACTCTTCCGGCACGCGACGAGCCAGAGGTGTCACCGGCCGGAGACGCGTTTGGCCTGGGGCAGCCCTTCGGGCAGGGGTAGCGGTGGAGTCGGGCGCCGTACCGGGGCCGCACCGCCGCCCCGAGCGTCAACGTCGACCTTTCGCTTCCCCGCTTCTAGAGCCTGGAGCCGCGGGAGTCGTGCGGGAGGATGAGCACGTGACTTCCATCCCCGCCTCTGATGGTGCGGCGAGCGCGCGAGACCGGGAAGCCGTCGAGCACCTCCTCGGCCGTCCACTGAATCGGTCATGGCCGACGGGTGCCCTGGCCCCAGGAAAACGGGTCACGGTACTGCGTGACCCGATTCTGGACGGGCCGTGGCAGAGCGAGTTTCTGGGGACGGTCGACGCCATGGGCGCGCCTGAGCCCGTTCAGCATCCACACGCGTCCCCTGGGGAGTTGACGTACTGGGTCACCTTCGATGCGCCTCAATACGATAGTGACGGGTGCGGGCCTTACCGCAAGGCCCAGATCTGGGGCCGATATCTCCGAGCTGAAGCGGAGTCCGAGGCATAGTCCAGCCTGCTCCGCTGTCTCTCCACATCGCGCTCTCTCCACATCGGTGCCGGGGATGGTCCACCGACAACGCACGGGTCAAAGGTCAAGGTCGGGTCTGGGACGGTTGCGCCCGACGATCGCCTGATGACAGCTGGTCTCCGATCAAGGCTGAGGGCGATCGACGGCCCGAGGGGCATTCCTCACCCCCGGCTCACCGAGCACCAGGGGCAACGAAGGCGCAGACGTTCCCATGCCCCGCGCGTGCCCGCCAGCAAGGTGATCAATGGGGATTCGCAAGGAACCATGGTCACTCGACCCGCTCCCCCGCAGGTCAGCGCCTCACCAGCTCAGCGACCAGGCGCGATGGAGATTTCCCAAGCTGACAGCGCAGGATCGATTCCCATTGCCCATTCCAAGAGAGAAGGCCCAGGTCAGGAATGGTTTCCCGGGCCTGAGCCTTCACCGACTTCTGACGTATTCCTCTGGAACAGGAATGCCTTCGGATGTTTGTTCAGTTGGGTCGACGTCCTCTGGTGCGATAGTGCTCGGCACGCTCCGCCGCCATACGTTCCCGTCGCTCCTGATCCAGGATCTCGCGAGGACCCGGAACTCGCCGCTTCTCATGTCTGATCGCCAGGCGGATCGCCCAGTAAAGGAAGAAGAACAACAGCACCGCCGGAACGCCCCATATAACCAGCAAGAGCAGAATCTCGGTGAGCCCGATCGCCATCTGATCCTCCACCTAGGGGGGACCAGCATGCCTGATCTTGCAGATCACGTCCATCGGTGATTTCGCCCGGATGACTGCCCGCGGTCAGCTTTCACGCGCCGTCGACGCCGCTCCATGCCCATCGTCCCCAGACGTCGAGCTTGATCACATGCCAGAACAGGCGGGGAAGCACGGTCGCCCAGGAGAACCCGCAGCCAACCACCTCGCTCTGACCTACACCTCTGTTTTCACAGCTCAGCACCGCAACATCAGCAGATGACCCCCACGCTGACAGCACGGGGTCCGTGGCGAAAGAACAAAGCGGATGGCCTGTGACATAGACGATCCCACCGGGCTCATCGGCGAGGAGCTGAACATCGTCGCGTTCGTGATGGACTACGTCGAGTTCCACGTCAATTGTCCAAAACTCACAGCACTTACGGACCCCCACATACAGATCGGCCCCCAAACCTGGATCTCCCCCGAGCCGGGATCACGATTGGACGAAGACAGTCTTCATGGCCCCAAGGCTGCGCATTTCTTTCCCGTGGAAAGGGACGGGAGTCACCACCCGAAGAGAATGATGATCCGGTAGCCGCCGTGGTTTCACTTCGGGTTGCAACAAAGGGGCGTTCAGAGCCGTTCAGGGCGGACCACGCATGGACTCTGACCTGCATTGAACCGTCCGGAAGAGCCGGCCATCCTCGGCGACGCCGTGTCTGTCGATGTGATCGCGCAGGATGGTCACCAGCTCCGGGGAGATCGGCACCCGTCGTGTCGCCCTCTCACCGCGGTGCTTGAGCCCTCGCTCGTCGTTGGACTCCCCCGAGTCGGTGTAGCGCTTGTTGCTCTCCGGCCGGGTCTTCTCCAGGGTGAGCGCGCCCCACCCGGTCTCCGGGAGATCGCAGTTCGCCTTGCGCAGCCCGGCCGCCTCAGCCGGGCGGAGACCGGCGAAGTACATACAGGCGAACATGGCCGCCATCATCTGGCCACGGGTACGGCCCGCGTAGGTCACCGCGATGAGCAACTGACGAGCCTGCTCGGGGTTGACCACCGACCGGCGATCGATCTCGCCACCGGCCTTGACCTTGCGGAACTTCACCTTGTGGATCGGATTTGCCGAAAGCTCCCCCAGCTCCACGGAGTACTCCAGAACGTGATGGAACACTCCTCGCTTGCGCCGGTAGGTCAAGCGGCGGCGCGCCGCACCGCCGTACTCGGCCCTCTGTCGCCTGCCGACCGGGCGTGCGGCGTGGGCGCCGGTCCCGCCGGCGGCGCCCCGGGCCGTCCACCGACCCGCGCACCCGCCGTACTCAACCCACTCACCGACCACCGACCCGCCGCCGCCAGCTCGCGCCCTCATCAATTGCCATCGGCATACGCCACCTACAGTGGCGACATGGCCGAGAGCACACCACCTCCAGACGGTCGCTACTCCGAACTCCGCAGGCTCGGCGAAGAAGAGCGCTACGTGACCCGTGAGCTCCAAGAAATCCGCGCTGAGATCGCGAACCTCGTGCAGCAACTCCTCCCCCACCACTCCCGCACAGAGAAAATCGACGAGCTTGTAGAGGCCAGCGGGTACAGCCGGCACCTGATCGACGCCCTCCGCTACAAAGACCACCCATGGCACCGCCCGACCTCCTAACGGCGAGACCGCTCCTGACCCGGAACACAGCAGGTCATGGGGTCGCGTACCGAGACCTTCCAAACTGGCGGACAACGACCGTATGACGGTTGGCCCGGCCACGTCCTTCTAGACTGCGGAAATGATCGAGTTGGGTTCGCGAGAGCGTACGCAGCCGCCGCCCCCTCACATCGTGTGGGAGAGAGTCTGGCCAACCCTCGGCGGTCTGGTGGACGGCAGTGGCTGGACCTGCGCCCCGATGAGGTCGAGCCGCGCATCCTCCGGGTGGTGGAGCCGGAACTCGTGGTCTGGTCGTCACTGTGGCCGGAAAGGCCCGATGATGAGATCCGATTCGACATCCGCCCGGCTGAGAACGGATGCTCACTGCGCTGGACGTTGTTGACGCCTGAGGCAGTTCCGGAACAGGCCATGGTCGACGAGCTACGTCACCGGCTCAACTTCCTGATCAATGCACAGCTCCGGTTCTCCTTCGGGCAGTAAGGCTCTCAGTAGGCGCGTACTGCAACGAGTACTGCAACAAAGGCACACGACGGCTCACGTCCACACGTCCAGCACTGGTCAGGGCCGAGTTCTGAGCCCCTGATAACGGTCGGGACGGTCCTGATAAGGAAGAGGTCTCTCCCGAGCGCCGTACCCGTCGTGTACCCGATGGGGCAGGAAACGAAGGGGAACAGCGGGGAGTCACGGGGAACGCGATCGGTGCGCTGAGCTGCGTCTTCACAGGTCGAGCATGGTCGGCATGCGTCTTTGCAAGCAGCAAGCAGGATGTCAGGGGTTCGAGCCGTCACACAGCACGCGCTGTACTTCAGCGGTTCGCCGGTCACCGGCGCCCTGCTGACCCCGTGGGTCGCTGTTCCTGTTCGGTCCCGACCACGAACCTGCTTACCGGCTGCCATGCGCCCCTGCCGGTTACCAGACAGAATCGGGTTAAACAACGGAAGGTGCCGGATGGGCCGCCTGCGGGAAGCAGCTAAAGGGATCGCCTTCACGATGACCCTAGGGTTGATCGGGTTCGGTGTGGTCTTCGGAATATCCGCGCTGTTCGACCTACCGTGGCCGGCGAACGTGCTGGACGGCCAGCCCATAAAGCTCATCGGCTTGCTCTTCCTACTGGTCCTGCTGGGACTCGTGGCCTTCGTCGGGTGGTTGGCGCGGAAGATCAGGGAAAGGCAACGCCAGCCGGCTGAGTGACATCCGCACATGTGAGTACCGGAGGACGCGGCGACCGAAGGCAGGATGAAGACCCTGTACGGGGTTGCAGTTCACCGCCGTACCAGGCCGTTCCAGGAAGGTCGCCGAGGGATGTTGGTCCAGGTGGGACCGTTCTGAACGATGGCGCCCCGAGCTGCTGATGCGGTTTGGGTTCACCGCCTATCCGGCGTTCAGATCCCCGAGCCTCCGCAGCTCAGAGGCCCTCTCCCGAAATCTCAGGAGAGGGCATTTCTGATCTTCAAGGGCGTCATGGTGCAGTCCTCGTTGCAACGGGGCTCAGAGTTTTCCCCACAGTGCCGAGGCCGGCCGCTCCCCGGCGTCAAGCGGCGCCGCACCGCGCCGCCTGCCGTACTCGCTGCACTTGCCCGAGCTGATGGCTTCAGCTCGCCGGACGGGGCAGCTCCGGGTAGTGCAAGACCTCCACGTACATGATCCGCCCATCGACGACGTCGAGGATCAGATCACCTCTCGGTGGAAGCAGCGGCACGCATCTGTGCCCGGGGCCGTACGCTCCGTCCGGCGGCTCGGCCGTACAGAAGCTCTGGCAGAGGTCATCACCGCATCCGCACTCCTCGTAGAACCCCGGATGTCCCAGGCGGAGACGGCGAGATCCTCCCTCCCCTTCTTCTCTCAGACACGCGACCTTCTCAGACACGCGACGAGATCCGCTACGCCGCATCAGGTCGATCCGCAGGTCAAGCGCCCTGCGACGACTTCGAAGCGGTGCACGGTTCAGCGGGGACGGTGGCCTTTCCTGCCCCGGCCGGTTTGCGCGCCCCGGCGACCCGACCCGTCCGGAGCGGGACTCCGCGGCTGCTTCCGCGCCTTCCCCGGGGCAGGCGCGGGGGTACGGCCCCGCGAGCTGTTCACCGTACGCCCACGGACGATGCCGATGAAGTCCTCCACCAGCTCAGTCGTCGCCTCCGCGGGCCAGGCCAGCGCGATCTGCGACTGCGTCGTCTCCACAACCGGCCGGTAGGTCAGGTCTTTGCGGTGATGCAGGCGCGCCAGCGACTGCGGGACCAGCAGCAGCCCGGCCCCCGCCGCCACCAGCTCGATCGCCTCCGCCGTCGTGTCCGGACGCGTGAAAGCCGGCTGCCCGGGCAGGGCCGTCCACTCAAGGGTGTCGTCCATCGGACGGAGCACCTCCTCGTCGGCGAGATCGGCAACAGTCACCTCGTCGGCGGCGGCCACCATGTGATCCTTCGGCACCATGACCACGGTGGTCTCGACATAGAGAGGAATCACGCTGAGCCCTTCGCGGTCCACGGGCAGCCGCACGAACCCGGCGTCGGCGCCGCCGTCGTGCAGGAGCTTCACCACCTCGGCGGCGGCAACGGGGACCAGGATGAGTGGCACGTCGGGCACACGCTCGGCCCAGACGTTGACCCATTTGGCGGGCGTCACCCCGGGCACGTAAGCCAGCCGGAACTCCTTGTCAGTCACCTCCTCACGGTACCGGTGTCAGGGAAAGCGGCTTCGCGCCATACCCTTGACACCATGACCAAGCTCAAGACCACTCAGACGATGAAGCCCGCGACCGCGGCCAAGAAGCTGGGTGTGCTCCTCTCGGCCACTCCCGCCGAGTTCCAGGAGGGAGTCGTCTCCAGGGATGAGCTGAACGCGCTGCAGGCCGATCCGCCGGCGTGGCTGGCCGATCTGCGGCGCAACGGGCCGCACCCCAGGCAGGTCGTCGCCGTGAAGCTGGGCATCTCCAACTCGGGCCTGGCCCGGGGCGGCATCACCGGACCGCTCACCACCGCCGAGATCGACGCCATCAAGGCGGAGGACCCCGAGTGGCTGAAGCGCGAGCGGTCGGTTCAGGCCGAGGTGCGCAAGGAGGCGCAGCGCCTCAAGCAGCGCTAGTCAGCCGATGGAAGTGGCGGTCGGTCCGGTCCGGTCCGCCGCCATTCGGGCCGGCCACTGAGTCCTTCCAGCGCGGCCCGGCGCATGAGCAGCTCTACCGCGCCGTGGCTGACCGGGACGTGCCGGCCCAGGCGTGGCTCGGCATCGCGGGTGCCGAAAACTCATCCGTCCAGGTCAAGCAGCATGCCGGTACTCCCCGAGGACGCCGCCCAGACGATCACGTCGGCGGACGCCGAGCCGAGCGACCTGGGCTCGATCGGCACCCGGGCCGAGCGACCTGGGCTCGATCGGCACCCGGGCCGGGTCGCGGTCGGAGCGGTACGGCCTGCCGAAGAGTCCGGTGTGGTCGGTGTCCGTTGTGGAACGTCTCGAATTCACGCAGGGCATGCAGAAGGTGGCGCCGGTTCCGGATAGATAGCCGGTTCCGGATAGATAAGGGTACGGTCCAGCGGTCCGCGCCGGCAGGTCTGGATCCAACGCTCCGTGATCGCGTTCATCTGCGGGATCCGGATACCGGCCGTGACGGCTCGGATCCCGGCGTCGGTCAGCACTTCATCGAAGGCCGCACCCGACCGACCCGCCGCCTCCGGGGCCGCACCGCCACCCATTCGGACCTTGTGGTCAACCGATTGATGCGGAACACCCCGGCAGGCGGCGCCATGAGGGACGGGGGACACTGAGAGCGTGGGCCGTCGTACGGGACACGGGTGTTCCGCCTGCGGGCCTCCGCCGCCGGGTCGAAGGTAAGTCGAAGGTGATCCGACTCGTGCCGCCCGCGCCTGGAGCGTCGGAATTCTCACGTGTCCACCGGCGACCGGCCGACCGCACTGGTCCACGACGCCAGCGGAAAAGGATCGCCCACCATGAACCACCGTCCGGCCGCACCCGGTCCCCACTCAGGAGACGGCAGCGGCGCGCGGCACGCGTCCATGTCCCCGTCCCTCAGGGACCGGCTCGACGCCGCCACCGCGGCGGCCCGCGCCGAGCTGATCAGCGCCAGCGAGAAGAGGGCCGGCCTTCCACTGTCGTGGGCGGGCGTCGCCTACGGCGTGACGGTCACCCTCATCCTCACCGGTCCGGCCCGCTTCCCGGGAATCGGGCGCTTCGGCGTCATCCTGGCGCTGATCCTGCTGTCGGCGGCGGTCCTGC